>JAKSBG010000315.1 GCA_022361255.1 Verrucomicrobiales bacterium | reverse complement strand
GCTGGCGCGTCCCGGAGGAGAGGTCGAAGTGGAGCGTATCGCGGGCGAAGCGGGTATCGTTGCGTTTGGAACGGACCCCTCAGATGGCGAAGTGCTGCTGGTGGATTATTCCAACAATCGTCTCATGCGTCTCGCTCCGGGAGCTGACGAGGCGGACTCGTTTCCGCAAACGCTCAGCGAGACGGGTTTGTTTTCTGATCTTTCCGACCTGTCTCCGGCGCCCGGACTTTTGCCGTATGAACCGAATCTCCGTTTCTGGAGCGATCATGCAAAGAAGAGCCGCTGGTTCATGATCCCCGACGGGACCAGTGAGATGACCTGGTCGGAAAATGATCCCTGGACCTACCCGGAAGGAATGCTCTGGGTGAAACATTTTGACCTCGAACTGGAGCGCGGGAATCCGGCGACGGCAAGACGGATCGAGACGCGCATTCTCGTGAAAAACGCCTCGGGCAACTACGGCGTCAGCTATCGGTGGAATGAGGACGGGACGGAGGCCACGCTTGTCAGTGATGCCGGCGATGATTTTTCCATCGAGATCGTCGAAGACGGAATGCCCCGGATGCAGCAATATCATATCCCGAGCCGGGCAGAATGTGCGGCCTGTCATACGCCGCAGGCAGGGCACGCCCTTTCCTTCAATACACGCCAGCTGAATCGCGATCACGACTTTCACGGGTTCTCGGGAAATCAGATCGATCTTCTCACAGCGAACGGATTTTTCGATAACACGGCTCCGGCGGGAGAAACTCTGGAACGTCACTACCGACCGGACGAGGAGGGTGTCTCTCTGGAAGAAAAGGTGCGTTCCTATCTCGCGGTGAACTGCTCGAACTGTCATCAGGCAGGCGGGACGGCGGACGGATCCTGGGACGGGCGCGCCCATCTCACGCGGGAGCAAACCGGACTCATCAACGGGGCTGCGACAAACAACGGAGGCGATCCGGCAAATCTTCTCATCGTTCCGGGAGATGCGGGACACTCTATCGTCGTGAATCGTGTCGGGGAGACGAACGGCTTCAGTCGTATGCCTCCGATTGGCAGCACCGAACTCGATCAGGAGGCTGTCGATCTGCTCACGGCCTGGGTGGAGGAGCTCGGAGCGCCGGCACCGGAGAATCTGTCGGCGACGGATGGAACCTCATCAACCGGGGTCGACCTCGCCTGGGATGCCGTGCCCGATGCGGTCAGCTACGAGGTCTGGCGCAGCAGTTCCTCAGAAGCGGGAGAGGCTGTTCTCATCGGGACACCGGCTGGAAATTCTTTCAACGACAGCAGCGGGGTGGCTCTCCAGGTCTATCACTATTGGGTGAAAACGGTTACAGCAACGGCGACGGGTGGCTTCAGCGATCCGGACACCGGCTTCCGTGCGATGCCGGCAGTCACGGGAATCATGGCTACGAACGGCGAGATCGGGACCGGCGTGTCTCTGTCTTGGAATGCATTGTCCGACGCGATCAGTTACGACATTTTTCGTGCTGCCAGTGATGACTTCGGGTTGGCGACGCTGTTGGTAAACGTGGCGGGAACGGTGTTTGAAGACAGCGCTGCTGATTCCGGTGTTTCCTACTTTTACTGGATCGCCGGTCGAAATGCCCAGGGATCTGCGATGATATCCGGCGTCGAACCGGGGACATCCGGTAGTTTTCTTTTTGCGGCCAGACCTGATCTGTTGATTGGGAAACGCCTTTCGTCCCTACGGGGAAATAACGTATACAACAACAGTGGCGCCGGTCAGAAAGTGACGATCCGGAAAAAGGGGCGCAAAATCCGGTTTGCTTCACTTCTTGAAAACGACGCGTCGGATGCAGACAGTTTCTTCCTTCGTGGCCGGCCCGGAAACCGGAAGTGGAAGGTGAAGCACTACCTCCTCCACGGCGGTCGTTTCAACATCTCCGCCGGGGTGAAGAACGGAACCCAACGGTTCGACAATCTGGCCGAAGCGGAAAGCAGAAGGCTGGAGATTGAGGCCAGACCGAAACGCAAAATTCGCCGGCGCAATGCCTCTCTCCGAACGTGGCTTCGCGTTACCTCGGATCACGATGGTTCGATCGACCGGGTAACCGGAGTCGCGAAAAACCGGAAGAAATGAATCGGAGAAGACTCACTTGCCGAGCCGGGTCTCCGTCCCGGCAACGACGCACTTCCAGGTGCGCTGCGAGCCGTCGGAATAGCGGTCCCGATAGGTGATGACCTGCACCTTGTAGGGAATCTTGCGCCCACAGGGAAGGCAATGCTGCCGGGTTTCCCACTCTTTCTTCACTTTGCAGGTAAAGTATTTGGTGACGCCTTTGGGCGGCTTGTAGTCACCGACGCATTCGCATTTGTCCCGGCGCTTCGTGAAAAGTCCGGCGCTCGCATCAAAAGCAAAGCATTGGAGGGCAAATACGGAGAGAAGAATCGTAAACGCGTGTTTCGTCATGACGTCGTCGAGTATCGAGTGGTTTCTCTGGAAATAAGGGAATTGCAGCTGTTTGGCAACCTTTTATCCCGGCCTTCCTGAACCCCGCTACAAAACCTGAATCAGTTCGACGTCGAAAATCAGAGTTTGGTTTGGTCCGATTTTCGGGGGCATGCCGCGCGCGCCATAGGCAAGATGAGGAGGAATAATGAAACGATACTTTGCTCCCTCCCGCATCAGGGGAATACCCTCGGTCCAGCCGGCAATCACCTGGTTGAGTCCGAAGGAAGCAGGCTGACCGCGCTGCACTGAGCTGTCAAATACCGTGCCGTTGGGAAGTGTGCCGTGATAGTGAACTTTCACGCGCTGATACTGAGACGGGCGTCTTCCGGTGCCTTCCCGGATCACCTGGTATTGCAGACCGGAGTAGGTTTTCTTCATTCCCGACGATTGCGCGGGTGCCTGGGCAGCTCCCGACTGAGACGGGTAGGGGCTCGCAGATCCGGAATTGTCGGCGGCAATGCTGTTTGGATCGGAAGGTTTTACCGTGGGCGACACGGTTTCCGCCTCCTTTGAATTGGTTTTGCAACCAGCGGAAAAAAACGCGAGTCCCAGAAGGCTGACAGCAGTGAAGAGTGTGTGTTTCATGAAAGATCGCAAAAATGGCAGACGAAACGCGCGTGCGAAAGCGGAAAGTTGCGCATTACTCGACCGCTGCACGCCTGTCTTTTTCGAGCAATCGTCCCCACATCTTGTTGTAGGGATGGACGAGAGTTGCCCGATTCCCTTCCGCATTTTCCAGCGGCAGCCCTTCGTTCGCCCAGGAAAAAATGCCTCCTTCGAGATTTTCGATGCCGGTAATTTTCTCATTCGCCTTTTCGGCAAATTCCGCTGAACGAAATCCGAGCGATCCGTAGACCACGATCGTTTCCGGTTTTACTGACTGACGCAGCAGATGGTCGATCAATTCCTGCGGTTTTTCGAAATGCAACGCTCCGGGCAACCGGCTGATTTCGTATTCTTCCTGTCCCCGAACATCGACGAGTAGCAGGGGAATGTTCGAGGTCTGATACAGACGAAGAGCTTTCGGGCTGACGGATTTCACGGCCGGGTAGTCCGCCCGCACCGCAGTGACGGCGGACTCCATTGTGCGAATGGACTCGATCTTGTCGTAGCTGCATTCACCAATCCCGAGCAGGGCGAGCCCGAGAAGAAAAACGCCCGCCATAATGATGATCGTTCGTCTGCTCATGGCGCAAACGTATCACTCCGCTGCGGTTTTCTCTTCCTCTTTCGGTTGCCGGAAAGCGGAAATAATGAGCAGCCCGGCGGCGATGCAGATGCAGGAATCGGCAACGTTGAAAGAGGGGAAGTGGCCACCGGACCGGGAATCGATCTTGTCGTAAAAAGGCAGGATGAAATCGAGAAAATCGACGACGTAGCCTCGACCGGGAAGGGCGCGATCAAAGAGATTCCCGGCGATTCCGCTGACAAGCAGGGCCGCAGCGGTTTTCGAGATCCGGTCGGGAAAAGCGCCTTTTTTCCAGAAGATTACGATTGCTGATATCGCGGTGATTCCAATCGCTCCGAAAATCCAGTTGGAATACGGATTGCCATTGAACATACCGAAAGCCATTCCGGTGTTGTGAACCCGAACCAGGTTGAAGAATCCGGGAATCACCTCAATGACACGCTGGCCACCTTCTCTCGGGTCAGGAAAATTCTGAACGATCAACAGCTTCGTCAGCTGATCGAGCAGAAAGAGAGGCAGGCTCAGGTAGAGGAAAAGTCTCATGTCGCTGCGGATTCGAGGCCGGCAACTACTTCGTCGCAACGATCACAAAGTCCACTGGCCCTCAGGGGAAGAGATCGACGGCAGCGGGGGCATTCCGTTTCGTTGGTAACGGCGACCGTGGCACCGGCTTCGTCCGCGTCTGAAACGGTGAATTTGGATACCAGCAGAAACTCCAGCGCTTCCCCGGCGTGATTTTCGAGGATGGCGCGAGCCGGATCGTTTGCCGGCAGAAGAAACTCCACCGCAGCGTGCTCACGTTTTTTGAATTCATCGTTTTTCACGGCTGCATCCACTGCCACCTGGGCGAGATCGCGCAGACGGCTGAGCTGATCGATCGCCGTGATCGCCTCCTCGCCCGCGAATTCCGGATCTGACTCAGGGAATGTTTCGAGATGAACGGATTCCTCGTTGCCCGCGTATTCCCATGCTTCATCGGCGGTGAAGGCAAGGATCGGAGCGATCAGTTTCACGAGGGAGTCAAAGACCCGGTGCATCGTCGTCTGCGTGGCGCGGCGTCGGGTCGAATCGACGGCGTCGCAATACATCCGGTCCTTGGTGATGTCGACGTAGAGCGCGCTGAGGTCGACGGCGCAGAACTGGTTCAGGGTGTTGAAGACCTTCCTGAATTCGAAAGCGGCGTACGCCTCGCGGCATTCGGAAACAACCCGGTTGAGGCGTTCCAGCACCCAGCGGTCGATCAGGGGAAGCTCGTCATTTCCGACAGCGTCTTTCTCCGCGTCGAAATCATTCAGATTGGCGAGCAGGATCCGGAGAATGTTGCGGAAACGGCGATACGGCTCGGCCGTTTGCTTGAAGATGTCTTCGCTGAACGGCACTTCGTTTTGCCAGTCAACCGAACCGGCCCAGAGCCGGACGATATCCGCTCCGAATTTGTCGTAGAAAAAGGCCGCGTTCATCGGCTTGCCACCGCTCTCGTCCGATTTGGAAACCTTGAGGTTTTTCACCGGGGCGAGGCCTTTTTTCTTTCTCTCCTCATTGTCCGCCTTCGTGGCGCGGCGAACGACGAAGCCGTGCGTCATTACGCTCTTGTAGGGAGCTTTGTCGCGAACCGCGACACTCAGCATGAGTGAGCTTTGGAACCAGCCGCGGTGCTGATCGGTAGCTTCGAGATAGAGATCGGCGGGAGTCTGCAGCTCGGGATGGCGATCCATCACGGCGACGTGGCTGGAACCGGAATCGATCCAGACGTCGAGCGTGTCGGTGCAGCGCCTGGTGCCTTCGGGCAATCCCAGCTTTTCCGCCCACCAGGCGTCGTCCTTTTCGAACCAGAGATTCGTTCCCCCCTCTTCGGTGAGGTCGGCTACTTTGCGTGCGAGGTCGGCATCGATGTTCGGGACGTCGTTGCCGGGAAGATAGAAAACCGGAAGCGGAACGCCCCAGGTTCGCTGACGGGAGATGCACCAGTCCGGCCGCGATTCGACTGTTCCGTAGATGCGGTTCCTGCCCCAGTGCGGGAGCCATTCCACTTCGTCGATCTCTTCCAGTGCCGTTTTGCGCAGCTCATCGATGCGGATGAAGAACTGCGGAACAGAACGGAAAATGATCGGTGTTTTCGAGCGCCAGCAGTGAGGATAGCTGTGCTTGTAGTTCTCTTTTCCAAGAAGGACTTTCTTCTCCGCGAGCAGTTTGATAATGGGAACGTTCGACTCAAGGACGTGCTGGCCGACGAGAAAATCGACGCCCACCTCATCCGTGAATTTTCCTTCGTCGTCGACGGGGGAGAGAAGTCCGAGGTCATTCTGCTGTCCGGCCATGTAGTCATCTGCACCGTGACCGGGGGCAATATGAACGGCACCGGTTCCGGATTCGGTCGTGACAAACTCCGCGAGAATGATTCGTGAGGTCCGGTCGAGAAAGGGATGCTGTGCCTCGTTGCCTTCGAGCGTTTCGCCTTTGATTTCTGCGAGATCTCCGGAGGGAACAAAGCCGGTTTTTTCGCCGAAGGCGTCAACCAGCTCTTTCACGATCACGAGCGTTTCGGTGATCTCTTTTTCCTCGTGGGTAAAGTCACCGACCACATAAGTGAAGCGCGGATGCACCGCGATACCGAGGTTGGCGGGGAGCGTCCACGGGGTGGTGGTCCAGATCACCATGGAGGCTTTTCCGGCAAGATCACCGGTTACCAGCGGAAACTTCACGAAGACGGCCGGGTCTTTTACGTCCTCGTATTCCACCTCGGCTTCCGCCAGAGCGGTCTGCGCTCCGTAACTCCATTGGACGGGCTTCTTGCTCTGGTACACCAGGCAGCGGTCCACGAGGGAAGCGAAGACGCGAATGATGTCCGCTTCGTACTCCGGAGCGAGGGTCAGATACGGATTTTCCCAGTCGCCCAGCACGCCGAGGCGGCGGAAGGATTTGCGTTGGATATCGATAAAGCCCCGTGCGAACTCCTCGGAACGGCGGCGGATCTCTGCCGGCTCGAGTCCCTTGGATTCTTTCACCACCTTGAATTCGATTGGCAGACCGTGGCAGTCCCAGCCGGGGACGTAGGGGCACTCGTAGCCCGCCATCGATTTGCTCTTCATGACGAGATCCTTGAGAACCTTGTTCAATGCCGTGCCCATATGGACATCGCCGTTCGCAAAAGGAGGACCGTCGTGGAGAATGAATTTCTTCGCCCCGTCGCTTTTGCGGCGTTTGATAATGCGCTGATAAAGGTCGCTTTTCTCCCACTCTTCGAGGCGGGCAGGTTCGCGCTTTACGAGATCTCCCCGCATGGGGAAATCAGTGTCAGGAAGGTTCAAGGTTGCCTTGTAACCGGGGGATCCGTCGTTCGAGCTCATAGAAGGGTTCCGGGGTCGGAAGGCGGCGAACGTAGCACCGGCGCGCGGAACGGTCAAAGCGGAAGGGCAGGGGGATTTTGCAATCCTGGATCATCCTGGAAAAACCGGGAGGGAGGGGATTTTTCTCCTGTCAGAACCCGGTTCTCTCTCCCACGCAACAGGGTTGACTCATTGACGGTACCCTGTTGAGTGTCGGCCATGGCACGCTCGACTCTGTTTTCGGCGAAATTATACGGCATTGTCGATCTCGGCTATGCTGCTCCGGAGAATCTTGTCCGTGTGACGGGGGAGATGATTGCAGGCGGCATCGATGTGATCCAGCTGCGCGCGAAAGGACATGAGCGCGACGATATCGAAGCGTGGGCACGGGATATTCTTCCGGTTTGTCGCGACGGAGGAGTCCCGTTTTTCATCAATGACTTTCCCGAAATCGCCGCCGAAGTGGGAACGGACGGGGTTCATGTTGGCCAGGACGATGCGCCGATGGACGATGTCCGCAGAATCGTCGGCGACGCCATGCTGGTCGGCAGGTCTACTCACAGCGTCGAGCAGGCGGCGCGGGCGGCATCGGATCCGCGAACGGATTGCATCGGATTCGGCCCGCTTTTCTCGACTCCGACGAAACCGACCTATGTGCCGATCGGGACGGAGGAAATTCAGACCGTCCACGCGGCACACCCTGATCTCCCCATTTTCTGCATCGGAGGGATCAAAAAAGAGAACCTCCCCGACGTCGTCGCTGCCGGGGCAAAACGTGCCGTCATTGTATCAGGAATCTTGCAAGCACCGGACATCGCTGCTTACGTCCGCGAATCTAAATCCATCCTGGCCTAGCCAGATTCTCCACTACTTTCCTACTCTACTACTCCACTTCTACCAAATGAGCGTCCTCGTATCCGGATCCATCGCGATCGACAATGTCAAAACCCAGAAAGCTTCACAGGAAAACCTGCTCGGCGGTTCTGCCTCCTACGCGGCGATCGCGGCCAGCTTTTACGCTCCGAGCCACATCGTCGGTGTCGTCGGCCACGACTTTCCGGAGGAACATCTCGAACTTTTGAAAAGCCGCGATATCAATCTTGACGGTATCGAATTTTCGAAGGGGGAAACCTTTCGCTGGACCGGTGAGTACATGGAGGACATGAACGACCGCGAAACGCTCGAAGTGGCGCTGAACGTTCTCGAGTCGTGGAAGCCCGCTGTCGCCGATTCGCAGAAAGGGGCAAAGATCAATCTGCTCGCGAACGCTCACCCGATGAATCAGCACGATGTCATCGATCAGGTGGAAGGCGGTCCGGCTTTTACCATTGCCGATACAATGGATCTCTGGATTCAGATCTCCCGCGATGATCTGGAGCGGCTGCTGAAGCGCATCGACCTGCTGGTTCTCAATGACAGTGAAGCGAAGCTGATGATGGATACCTCCAACATCGTCGCTGCAGGCAAAGCGCTTCGCGAGATGGGGCCGAAGTATGTCATTGTGAAGAAAGGCGAACACGGCGCGATGCTTTTCGGGGAAAACGATTTCTTCACCTGCCCTGCGTTTCCCCTTCATGATGTGTTTGATCCGACCGGTGCGGGGGACACCTTCATCGGTGGAGCCGCCGGATACCTCGCAAGTCTCGGCAAAGACGAATTTTCGTTCGACGACCTCACCAGTGCGATCGCGCGCGGGACGATTCTCGCAAGCTACACCTGCGAAAGTTTCAGCACTCACGCTCTGCAGGAGCTGCAGAAAGAGGAATTCGAGGGGCGTCTTGCCACCTTTCGCAAATACTGTAAATTCGACTGATGACCTGGTTCTACGCAGACGACAACGATCAACAGCATGAAGCTGATGAGTCCCGTCTGCCCGACCTGGTAAAGGACGGGACCATTCGCCGCGACACGCTCGTCTGGAACGAGACGATGACGGACTGGGTCAAAGCGCAGTCGGTTCGCCCCGACTGGTTCGAGGGTCCGGAAGTTCCGCCGGAGCTGACCAACTATCAGAAAAAGCAGGTCGTCGCGGCCGGAGCGGCGGGACCGGGGATCAACACTGCCCCTCCCCAAACCGATGCCACCGCAATCTGCGCCCTGGTCTTCGGCATTCTCGGGATCATGTGCGTTCAGATTTTTTCCCCTGTTGCGATCATCTGTGGCCACATCGCTCTGAAGCGTGCCAACGAAACGGGTGATCGCTCCGCCAACAAAGGCCTCGCCATTGCCGGTTTGGCGACAGGGTATCTCGGTCTGGTGATCTTTATCCTGATTCTCGTTTTCTACGGTTTCGCTTTCTTTGCCGCAATGATGGAGGAAGCCGGTGGGTGATTCGACGAAAGGTTCGTCCGTTTGTGCCGTCCAAGGAAGGGGTAACTCTCTCCTTCCATGAAAACATTTCTCCCCGCCACGCTTCTGCTTCAGGCAATCCTGTCAACCGGAGCTGCCTTTGATCACTCGACCTTCGATTCCGTATTGAAGCAACACGTTGATCGTGCAGGACAGGTCGACTATGCGGGGCTGAAGGCAAACCGGTCATCTCTCGATGACTACCTGGTAAAAACCGGAGCAGTTGACCGGTCGCAGTTTTCCGGATGGAGTGAATCGGAGCAGCTGGCCTTTCTCATCAATGTCTACAATGCGGAAACGCTGCAGCTGATCATTGATCACTACCCGGTGGCGTCCATTAAGAAAATCGGCGGCCTTCTCTCATCTCCCTGGGATAAAAAGGCAGTCGTTCTTTTCGGTTCTGAAACCACTCTGGATCACATTGAGCACGGGATTATCAGAGTGAAGTATCCTGAACCCCGCATTCATTTCGCACTGGTCTGCGCAGCGAAGGGGTGCCCTCCTCTGAGGAATGAAGCATACACGGCAGCGAAGCTGGAAGCCCAGCTCGAAAGTCAGACCCGGACCTTTTTGGCGGAAAGTTCGAAAAACAGAATCGAAGGAAATACGATTCACCTTTCCCCCATCTTTGACTGGTATGGAGAAGATTTTGAAAGGGGAGGAAAAACGGTGAGCGACTACGTGGCTCCGTACATGGAGGGCGGGACGTCGGGGAAAAAGGTGAAGTTCACCGATTATGACTGGAGCCTGAATGCGCAGTAATCCCGTGCGGAGCAGCGATCATGAGTGAAGAAACCGCTTCCGGTTCATCCGGCAGGAGCTGGCTGATGTGGGTCGGATTGGTGATCGCGGTGTTCGTCGCTTTTCAATTTCTGCCGATCAAGAGTTGGTTGGAAAGCCTCGATGGCTGGATCAAATATCTGGGCTACTGGGGGCCGTTGGCTTTCGTCATTATCTACATTCTCGCGACGGTTTTTCTGTTGCCGGGGGCGGCAATGACCCCGCTCTCAGGACTTCTTTTCGGGCTCGGCTGGGGGACTCTCTGGGTGGTGGTAGCTTCCAACATCGCTTCGAATATCTCCTTTTTGACCGGTCGATACTTTGCCCGGGATGCGGTTGCCAAAAAGATCGCAGACAACCCGAAATTTGCTGCCATTGACCGTGCGGTCGGGAGCGAAGGTTGGAAAATGGTCGCGCTAACTCGAATCTCCCCCGTATTCCCCTTCGTTCTGCTTAACTACGCCTACGGGGTTACCAGTGTGAAATGGAGCCACTATGCGCTCGCGTCGCTGGCCGGAATGCTGCCGGGAACAGTGATGTTCGTCTATTTTGGTTCCCTCGGAAAACTGGCAGCCGAATCGGAAGCCGCAAGTACAGGGAAAATCGTGCTAATGGTCGTGGGTGGAATTGCAACGGTTGTCGTTACCTTGTGGGTTACCAGGTCGGCAAAAAAGGTTCTGAACGAAAAGGCTGACCTGGAAGCATAAGCCTTTCGCGAGCAGGCAGGAGCTTGCCCTTCCACGTCGGATCAGAATGGCGAAGCCTGGAGGGGCAGGTTCCACCCTGCCCGCTTTGTGCCTTCGATTGCCCACGATTGTTCTTTGGGAGTCTTGCTAATTCCATTATTATCAGCCCTATATGAACACCTCACGCCTCATTCTGTCCGTCGTTGCGGTTGCCGCCGCATTCTTTCTCTTCGATTTCATTTTTCACGGAATGATGCTCGGGCAATCCTACGCGGATACGGCAGATGCGTGGCGGCCTGAGGAGGAAATGGCAGCGCGGTTTCCCTTCCAGATCCTCTGTTACTTCGTGATCTCCGTTGGATTCTGCATCGTCTGGGCTCTGGGATTTCCACGGGAAGGAGTGCGATGCGGCGCAATCTATGGATTCCTTCTCGGAGTCATGGGCACGGGCGGTGTGCTGATGAATTTCGTATTCCTGCCCATTCCGGATCAGTTCAAGTTGCCCTGGACGATTGGAGGAATTCTCTCGGGTGTCGTCGGCGGGATTGTCGTAGCTCTAGTCTACAAGCCTACTGCATCGGCAGCTCCCGTTGACAACGAAATCTAGCTTCCTGCTTTGGTGAGGCGGGCGATGTGTTTGGCGAGGAGGTCGAATTCCAGATTCACGCGCGAGCCGGTTGTCACCGCTTTCAGGCTCGTGATTTCGTGTGTGTGGGGAATGATCCAGATCACGATGGAGTCCTCGTTCAGCTCCGCCACCGTCAGGCTGATTCCATTCACACAAATCGATCCTTTGTGAACGACGAGAGGGGCAAACTCCCGGGGAAGTGCCACCTCGAGTCGATGGTCCTGCCCGTTCCGTTCATAGCTTTTCACCTCAACGCAGGTATCGACATGCCCCTGCACGAAATGCCCGGACAAGCGATCGCCAATGCGGAGAGATCGCTCCAGATTCACAGGCGATGACTTCTGCAATTCCCCGAGATTGGTGAGGCGCAGGGTTTCGTGAAGAAGATCGAAACGCATCGCTCCATCGGAGACATCCGTGACAGTGAGGCAGGCTCCGTTTACCGCGACGCTTTCTCCCAGCGTGACCTCCCCGGAAAACGAACTTTTCACCCGGAGCTCGGCACCGGTTTCAACGGGCTTATAATCGGCGACTTCTCCGCATTCTTCGACAATTCCTGTGAACATGCGGGATGATAGCACAGGAGTCGCAATTGCGCTTGCTTCAGGGTGGGCAAGCCCGTCCGTTTGCTCCTATTCTTACAGACATGAGAATTCTCCCGTATTTTCTTTTTGTTTCTGTCGCGACCTTTTCAGGCCTGGCTGAAGAGGAGAAAAAAGCAGAGGCGAAAACGCATCCGACCAATGCTCTACCGACGGTGGAGATTCCCAGCTTTGAGGAAACGCGACCCGATCCGGGTTTTGTCGATCTGTTCAATGGAAAAGACCTCAGTGGATGGATCGATGTGAATACCTCTCCCGAAACCTGGTCGGTGAATGACGAAGGACTCCTCGTCTGCACCGGCCACCCGATCGGAGTGATGCGGTCGGATCGCATGTATGAAAACTTCATTCTCATCATCGAGTGGCGGCACATGGAGGCGGGCGGGAATTCCGGCATTTTTCTCTGGAGTGATGCCCGCCCCGAGGGGAATCGCCTTCCGATGGGGATGGAAGTGCAAATGTTAGAGTTGGAGTGGCCCTTCATCCACGCCCAGAACGGCGTTCCCCGTCCGCTCGCCTACGTGCACGGGGAATTGTTCGGTGCCGGGGGAATGAAGGCGATTCCCGCCAATCCAAGAGGCACTCGCAGCAAATCAGTCGAGCACCGCTGTCTGCCGAAAGGGCAGTGGAACCGCTACGTGGTCGTTGCTGTGGACGGCACCGTGAAGTTATCGGTGAACGGGAAATTCGTGAACAGCATTCGCGAGGCACAATTCCGCAAGGGCTACCTTTGCCTGGAGTCGGAAGGTGCCCTGATTCACTTCCGGAAAATCCGGATCATGGAACTGCCTGGCGGAATGGCTGATGAAAATTCGACGGTGAAGCCGGTGGAGTGAGACCGTTCCCTACCGGTTCGTTTCGGGGGACATTTCAGATTCCCACCGTTTGGCCAGTCGGCGCATTTCCTCCACGCGCTCCGGGAACTCATCCAGCCGATTCTCTTTTTCTGCCGGATCCTGCTGCAGATGAAACAGGAAGCTTTCGCCGGATTTCTGATCGACCAGCTTCCAGTCTCCCTGGCGCACGGCAATCCCTTCTTCAAACCCCTTCCGCTTCGGGCCGTGCTTGCGACGCCAGAACAGAGCACGTTCAGGCAGTTTTTGGTCTCCGGTTAGAACCGGGATGAGATCGATCCCGTCCTCTCCTCCCGGGAGAGCGTCCACCCCGGCTAATCGCAGAAAGGTGGCGGTCCAGTCCATCGTGATGCCGATCTCGCCGGTTTCGGTTCCGGCTTTGATCCTGCCCGGCCAGCGGGCGATGCAGGGAACGCGGGTTCCGCCCTCCCAGATTTCCGATTTCTTCCCGGAGAAAGGGGCATTTCGCGCGTGGACCGAGCCCCCGTTGTCGGAGGTGAAAACGACGATCGTGTTTTCGACGAGATCGCGTTTTTTCAGTTCATCGAGGACATCTCCGATTCCCTCATCCATTCGCTCGACCATGGCCACGTAGGTTTCGCGATCGCCCTCCTGCCAGGATTTCTTTTTCGGGAGGACCTCTTTGTCTCGATCGTTCGGTCCCTGAAACGGGAAATGCGGCGCGGCGTGGGAAAGAAAAAGGAAAAACGGCCTATCGCGATTATCCCCGATGAACCGGATCGCTTCCTCTGTGAAAAGATCAGTCGAATAACCCTCGCGTTCCGCTGTTTCGTTTCCGAGCCACAGGTCGTGCACTCCGATCCGGTCCATGTGTTCGAAGTAGTGGTGGTTTCCGCCTAACAAACCGAAAAAATATTCAAATCCCTGCTGCAAAGGCTGACGTTCGTGGTCGTATCCAATGTGCCATTTCCCAACCAGGCCGGTGGCATAACCGGCATCTCGCAAGGCCGTCGCAATCGTCGTCCCGCCCGGCGGCAGGCCGCGACCCATTTCCTGGTAGTAGAGGGCATTGTCCATTCCGAAACGCTGCTGGTAGCGTCCGGTGATAAAGGCGATGCGGGTCGGGGAGCAAACCGCTGCGTTCGCGTAAAAATCGGTGAACCGGATCCCCCCGGCAGCGAGCCGGTCGATATTCGGTGTGCGAATGTCCTCACACCCGTAGCATCCGACGTCGCCGTAGCCGAGGTCGTCGGCCATGATGAATACGATGTTCGGCTTATCCGCTCCGTGCAGTGCCGCGAGGCAGAAAAGCGAAAAGACTGTAGCGAGGAGACGGATCATGGTTTTTCTGCGGTAGCCGGGACAGGTTCTGCCGGACTGGAAACCAGATTATCCTTTACCTGATTGTTCCCGTCCGACGGAACCTCGATCGGATTTTCCACCGCTTCACGTCGTCCGTAGTCGGTTACGATATTCCCCGTTATCGAATTGCCTTTGCTTTCGCCGGTTGCGAGAACGGCGTGCGCATCCATTCCGCTGAAAACATTTCCGCTTACCACATTGCTCTCCGTATCTTCGAGAAGAATGCCCTCGCCGCTGTCGATCTGCCATTCATTCTCGTGCTGTTCCTTGCGTTTCATTTCCCCGGCGCCGTGATAGCTGTTCGAGAAATTGTTTCCCGTTATCGTCAGCCTGCCGCTGTTTTCAGAAACACGAACGCCAAACCGGTGAACGATCGTGAAGGTATTGGCGCTGATTGCGCATCCCCAGGCATCCCGCATGTCGATACCTCCGCCGAGGTCATGGGCAATCACGTTGGAGCTCAGGGTGATCCCGTAGCAGTCCCGGTCGAGAATGATTCCGGTTCCGGCGCACTCCTCAATCATGTTGCCGGTGACAACGGAACCATAGGTGTTTTCAATAACCACTCCGTGACGGAGATGGTCGTCGATGTTGTTCCCGTTGAAAGTCAGGTTGAACCCGTCGAGACAGGTAATCGCGTCGTTATTTTCCTCGAAGTGATTCGCATCGACAACAATGTCGTGGTTGCCGACAAGATGGACGCCTGACTTTTTGTTGTATGTTAGGATGCAATCAGCAATGCGCGGATCTTCGTAGCAGAAGTCGAGGAAAATGCCGTGCCCGCCGTGGTGGTCGATGGAGACTCCGTGAAGGAAGATTTCCTGAATGCCCTGCGCAAATATTCCGTGCCCGCTCTTTTCATTGCCGCTGACGCGAAAGTTGTCGGCCTGAATTCGCCAGAGCCGGGCTTTGTTGTCTTCGGCGTAGGTATCCGGGCGAATGTGAATCGCAGGCTGCCCTTCCTCATTTTTATTGATGATGTGAGTCGAGGCTCCGGAGCCCTCAATTCTCGTTTCCGCCGTGCGCACCACAAGAGGTTCAGAAATCTCGAAATTCCCGGGCGCGATCCTGACAATCCCCCCACTGACGGGCAGCTTGTTGAGCGCCGCCTGAATTGACCCACCCTGTTTCACTTCCAACTGAACGGGTGGTGGAGGCGTTTCCTGCGCAAAAAGAATCGAGTGGGTTAGAACAAAAGCCAAACAGGCATGCCATACATTTTTCATGACCCCATACTACCGGCCACGTCCGGCCCGGGACAGTCCCTGACCGGACGTGTTTGCGTTTTCAGGCAGCGCACGGCAGTTTCACGCCGGAACCGGCCGTTCTACGTCGTGGCCGTCCGTTCTACGACGTGGCCGGCTCAACAACATCAACATCCCTCTTGTCCGAGGGGCGATACGTAATGGTCAGGTAGGCAGTTAAGGCAATCAGGAGAATCAAAAATCCGTAGTCGCGGAGGGCACCGCCGTAGACTCCGTTCACGACCAGAGCCAGTGTCGCGACGGCCAGCGGAAGAATGTGACAAATCGCAAAACGAAGATCTGTGATTCGGGCGACATGAATGAGAAGGAGGGGCAATGAGCAAGCGCCCGCGATAGACAATGCTGGAATCACATTGAGATGTTCCCGGTAGATGACGACGCCGAAAATAATGAAGAACAACGAGTAGGTGAGTGCGAGAAGCGAGAAGTGGCCGAGCCGAAAACGATCGAGGCGCCCGGGAGCACTTGCTTCATTCATGTAGAGGAATCCGGCGCCGAAGAGAAATACGGCAACTGCGATGAATCGAATCAAAGTCAGAAGTCTTCCTCCCGGACTTTCTGCTCCCGGAATTTTCACTGTAATCATTCGATCAGAAACGAGATTCCCATATTCCCAATGATACAATTTCTGGGCTACCGAAGAGGGGATCAGGGAGTAGCTCGTGATATCACGCGCTGAGGAGTCACTCAGGTCGAGGGATAGCTTCACCTGCGAAAGGCGCTTCGCGGGAGGCAGTGAAATTTCAGCGACTTCCGTTCCGAGAGAGGTGAACCCGTATTCCGCCACTACCGTGGTTCCTTCAGGAATCTCTCCTGCCCAGAAAATTCCCCGTTTGTGATACAACACCTCTTCCGGCTCAACCAAATCTCCGGTTACTTCGTCCCGAAACTGCAAGACGACGTCGGACGCTTCGATTGTTCCTTCGGGAAAAGGAATCTCCAACCGCACTGCCGATCGATTACCTCTCGGCGACCGAAAGGAAACGATTCCTGAACCGTGAAGTTGATAACGCGTATACACCTCCAGCCCGACGCGCTGGTAGTCAGATTCCAGTTTCCAGTCTGCGACGAAAGATTCGATTATCGGGAGCGCTGCGCCCCCAACGAGATCGAACTCCGGATGCTCCGAAGGTGAGACCTGCATTCGCTCCAGATGAGCCGCCTTCACTGACGACTTATCCTGAACCTTCATGTAAGCCGGCATCGCCAGGCTCGCGATTACGCCGATTACGGTTACAACGACAAGAAGTTCGATCAGGGTGAAACCACGGGTGGCCCTGCGGGAGAGATAGTGAGTTTTCATGCTCACTACCCTGTGCCCGCATTGTTCCCGTTTTGTTACCGAGATGTTCTCTGTTTGTGAGAATACCAGCAGAAACAGAAACTCTCCCTACTCTTTCGCAGCCTCTTCGTGATCGTGCTCCTCCTCACTCCCATGCCCGGAGACCGGAGGAGCGTCTTTGTAGGGAGTTTCGTCAGCAACGTAGATCTCCTTTGCATTGATGAGCAGATTTTCTGCATTTGATCCATCCGCGATCGTTCCGGATACCGTGAGATAGCTGAGTTCCTGAATCCCCTCGACGCCTTTCAATCCGCTCTTAATGACTTTCCCTTCGTCATCGACGAGCTGGATGGTCGCGATTGAGCTTTTGATTGTCTCAGACAGATCGCAACACACATCCCACGGAGTTTGACAGGTGTCACCCGGACGTCGATTACACGGAGTCAGTTTCGTGGGGTCACCGAGAACGACCATGGCGCGACCGTCGATGAATGGATTCATACTTCCCATCACCTCGCCACCGACGACGACTTCCGTTCCCGGGTCGGGCTTGGCGAAGACTTCGGAGATTTGTTTCACTTCGGTGTGGGCGTCTTCAACGATGTAGGCAGCGAGCGCGGAATTGTCGGAGCTTTCTGCGGTGGCTGAAGAATCTTCAGCTGCTTTTTCGCCGCAGGCAGACAGGAAAAGCCCGGTCACTGCGAGGCAGGCCGGAAGGATAATGGATGGGTTCGTTTTCATGATATATCGATTTGGTTTTGGATTAGTTTGACCTCAATGCCTTGGGCAGTGAGGGGGAAAGAGTTCGCCAGGCGGGCGGGAGAATCCCGATGGTGCCGAGAGCGACGCCGACGGTGAGCCCGATGAGGATGACGGCGGGAGAAAGGATCAGCCGGAATGTCCCGATCGAAAAGGGAACTGAGGTCCCGTCGACGAAGACCAATGCCAGCACGAGCGCGAGCAGCGTTCCGGTGAGCGTGGCCAGCAGGGATTCCTGGACCAGGGAAAGAAAAATCGCGCTTCGTTTGAAACCGATCGACTGCAGTGTCGCCAGCTCACGAATCCTCGAAGCGAATGCGGCATAGAGCGTATTGAGGCCTCCGAAAACTGCACCGGCGGCAACCATCACGGCGGTCAGCCAGGTCATCGTCCGGATCGGTCCGTAGAAGGCCCCGAGCTTGTCGTAGTAGTGATCCTCGCGGATCGCCGCCAGTTCGAGATCGTTTCGCTGCAAGGTGAAGACTTCGACATCTTCAAATTCAGCATCGTCGAGGCGGAGCAAAACGGCAGAGAGCGAGTCCCGTTGCGTCAAGGTGGCGAGATCGTTCCGATCAAACCAGATCTCCGATTCGAGCACGGTTCCGGGAGCAGAGAAGATCCCGCTGACCGTCATTTCGGCGTCTTCGAAGGAAACCGAACTTCCCATCTGCAACTCCTCAGGCGGGACGCCCAGTTTGCGATGCGAGAGAATTCCGACCATGACTTCCCCGGGACCGGGAAAGCGACCTTCCTCCAGCTTCACCTTCGGATGCACGAGGAGTGCTTTCTCCGTGACGCCGCGGAGAAGTCCCTGTTCTTCATGACCCGATTCTGTCCTCAACGGCGCCTGGTAGGTGATTTCGCCGGAGACAGCGGGCTGCCCCAGGGATTCCTGCAGCCCCCGGATTGCGGTTGCGGCGATCGCTTCCGCTTCGAGGTGCACCTCGGACCGCTCGATCGATTCTTCGCTGCCTTTCCCCATCAGGATCACATTTTTTGGAGAACCGGATGCTGAAAGAACTTCGTTCATCCCCTGGTTCAAGGCTGCCGCGGTCATCAGTAGAAACACCACCAGAGCCGCGCCGCCTACCGTCTGGAGGAGACGGGCCGGATCGCGGAAGAGGTTTCTGACTG
>JAKSBG010000539.1 GCA_022361255.1 Verrucomicrobiales bacterium | reverse complement strand
CGCTTCGCCAATGGTCCAGAACTCCGCGACACCGTTCGTGATGAAGGCGTATCTCTTTTTCACCTCCCCCTCTTCCGGTCCGCAGGCAGACAGAGACAGGGAGACAAGAGCACAGAAAGAGAGGCGGAGTAGTATTCGTTTCGTCATGCCGACGAAACTAGCGATTCTCCGGTGGAGGAAAAGAACAAATTCGGCGTTCTCGCGCCGCCCCGGTCAATCGATGAGAGTATCGATCTTACGAGCCACTTCAAAATCGGAATCAGTCAGCCCTCCCGCATCGTGTGTCGTAAGTGCCAGACCGACCGTAGTCCACCGAACGTCGATGTCCGGATGATGCCCTGCATCCTCGGCAATTTCCGCCACTGCGTTCACGAAATCGATCGCCTCCATAAATTCGGCGAATTCGACACTGCGCGTGATCGACTTCTCTTCATGGTCCCACTCGGGAACCTTTTTCAAGAGAACTTCGATTTCTTCCTCTTCAATGAGATCAGACATGGTAGGGCAAGGGCTGTTTGCGTATGCCTCCGGATGAGAGGCACTTCGATAGAGCTATAGGGGAAAAACAAATCCGCAAGTGGCAAAATGTGTTTTTTTATCCGACAGTTGCGCTCCTGAAATTGGCATTGCACCTCTCCGGTTTTCGCGATACCACATTACGGCAGAACCGGCGCGGACAATTTGCTGCGACCATCCCTCATTTTTACAATAGAAAAACCCATGGCTCACGGAAAGATCTACAACGATATCGTCGAAACTGTCGGAGGAACTCCGCTGGTGAAATTGAACCGCGTTACCGGGGATGTCGACGCGACGGTTGCTCTGAAATGCGAATTTTTCAATCCCCTCGGCTCCGTGAAAGACAGGATCGGGATGGCAATGATCGAAGCCGCCGAGGCCGAAGGAAAAATCACCTCTGAAACCGTCATCATCGAACCGACCAGCGGGAACACCGGGATCGCACTCGCGTTTGTATGCGCAGCCAAGGGATACAAACTCATCCTGACGATGCCTGAAACGATGAGCCTCGAGCGACGCACTCTTCTTGCCCTCCTCGGCGCTGACCTCGTACTGACTGAAGGTCCGAAAGGAATGAAGGGAGCCATCGCAAAAGCGGAAGAGCTTGCCGCGAATACCCCCAACTCTTTTATCCCTCAGCAATTCTCCAATCCGGCCAACCCTGCGATC
This sequence comes from Verrucomicrobiales bacterium, assembly GCA_022361255.1. Lineage (GTDB taxonomy): Bacteria > Verrucomicrobiota > Verrucomicrobiia > Verrucomicrobiales > DEV007 > Arctic95D-9. Next base: position 18,670 of record JAKSBG010000539.1, on the reverse strand, counting down.
CACGTCAAGACAACCGCAGAGGAAATCTGGGAAGACACCGACGGCAAAGTCGACATTGTCGTAGCTGCAGTCGGGACCGGTGGAACAGCAACCGGATGCGTGGAAGGCCTCAAGGCAAAAAATCCCAACATCCAGGTCATCGTCGCTGAGCCGGAGGACTCCCCCGTCATCAGCCAAACGCTGGCAGGCGAGGAACCCACACCGGGACCTCACAAAATTCAGGGCACCGGGGCCGGCTTTGTTCCGGAGAACCTCCACCTCAAATCAGCAGCCGGAGATTCCCAGATCGACGAGTGCATCAAAGTCAGCAACGACGACGCCTTCGCCATGGCCCGCCGCATCGCCAAAGAGGAAGGCATTCTTGGCGGAATCTCCACCGGAGCGAACATTTGCGCCGCCATCGAGGTGGCAAAGCGACCGGAAAACGCCGGCAAGATTATCGTCACGATCGGTTGCTCGACCGGCGAACGCTACCTTTCCACTCCGCTCGCCGACGAAGCACGGGCTGCAGTTGGAAGCTGACAAATCGGAAAATTCCGCTACCTTGCGAGCCGCTCCGGCCAATCCGGTGCGGACGGCCCCTGACCCACCTGGCCAGCCCCCCACTTTTTACAGTCCCAACATACTATGTCAGATCGCTCTGATTCACCAGCTGATGCTCCGGAAAACGCGCCGGAAGAAACGGAAGCCCTCGCCGCCTCAGACGCCGCGAAGGTAATGGATTCCTTTGAGCAGAACCGCAATAAGATCATTATCGGTTTTGCCGCCGTCGCCATCATCATCTGCGCCATTTTGGTGGCAGGACAGATGAAAAAGCAAAAGCACCTCGATGCGGCCCGTGCCTACTCGTCAGCTCTTGAGAAAAAGGAGGTTGCCGCATTTGATGCCGTCATCGTCGAACATTCCGATTCTCTCGCCGCAGGCAACGCGATGCTCAGCAAAGCGGAATTGCTCAACGATCAGGGCAAGCCCGAAGACGCCCGTTCTACCCTTGAGAAATTTGTTTCGGACTATCCGAAACATCCCCGCCACGCGCAGGGCCTCTTTGCTCTTGGAAACCTCTTCCACATCTCGGGTGATCGCGAAAAAGCAGCCGATTACTACCAGCAAAGCATCGATGCCGAGCCGGACGCCGAATACACTCCCCTCGCCCGCATTCGCCTCGGTGATCTCGCGCTGGAGGCAGGTGACAAAGAGACCGCCGATCAGCGTTATCAGGATTCCTTCACCCTCCACCCCGGTAACCGCTTCGTGGACTATGCTGAGGAAAAGATTGCCCTTCTCAAAGTGGGCAATCCTCCCGAAGTGAAGCGACCCGAGCCGGAACCGAAGCCGGAGGAAGTGGAGCAACAGGCTGAAGCCAAAAGCGATGCGAAACCGGCCCCGGCCGGAGACGCCAAACCGGCGGAAAAATCCAAGGGCAAGGCAAACAGCAAGGGCAAAGCCAAAGGCGGAAAAGCGAAAGCGCCCGGTCCGGCGAAAGCAAAAGCAAAGGGACCGGCCAAAGGCAAGAACAACGCTCCCGCCAAAGCAAAAGCTCCCGGAGCCGGTAAAGGCAAAGCAAAAGAGGCTCCCAACAAGGCAAAGCAGGCCGCGCAGAAAGCGAAAGCTCCGGCTCCCAAAGCCGCATCTCCCAAAGCCGCATCTCCCAAAGCCGCATCTCCCAAAGCCGCATCTCCCAAAGCTCCGGCACCCGCACCGGAAACTCCGGCACAGCCCAAGAGCGACGGGCAGTGAAAAATGATTCAGGAGGGACAGGTCAGGAAAACCACGGAGAAAGCGATTTTTTCTAAACTGACCATCCGCCACTGAACATGATCATCGCCGACGTTCTCCTCGTCTCCCCGAACGCGCTGATTCGGCCCGTCTGCCTCGAAGTCGGGGAAAACGGCACCATTGCCGCCATTCACGAAGGACACGATCCCCCGGGCGGATCAAAGGTCGTCTTTGACGGCGGAGGGGAAATCTACCTCTGCGCCGGGTTTATCGACATCCACACCCACGGAGCGAACGGATCCGACCTTTCCCACGCCACACTTGAAGCCGTCGAAACGATGGCGGAAGCCAAGCTTGCGGAGGGGGTGACAACCTTTCTCCCCACTACCTGGACGGCTTCCAAAGAGGACAAACTCGCCATGGCGAAAGCTGCGGCGGAGTATCGAAAAAATCAGCGCTTCGCGAGAACCCCGTTTCTCCACGTCGAAGGGCCGTTCATCAATCCCGAACAGGCCGGAGCCCAGGATCCCAAACACATGCGGGCTCCCGATGCGGCGGAGATCCGCGAAATCGACCGGATCTGCCCGGTCGGCCTCGTCTCGCTCGCCGTCGAGCTGGAGGGAGCTCTCGACTGCATCAGCGAAATGAAGAAGATGGGGATCGTCTCATCCGCGGCCCACAGCGCTGCCACCTTCGCCCAGTTTGAAGAAGCCCGGAAGTGCGGTCTCGCCCACCTCACGCACTACTGCAACCAGATGTCCCCGCTTCACCATCGCGAAGTCGGTCTCGTCGGGGCCGCCCTTCTCGATGACGAGGTCATGATTGAAATGATCACGGACGGCGTTCACCTCTGCGCCGATATGATCCGCCTCGCTTTCAAGCACCGGAGCACGGATCGCATCATGCTGATCACCGATTCCATCGCTGCCTCGCATCTCGGCGACGGAACCTATCCTCTGGCCGACACCGAGATCATCGTCAAAGACAACGCCGCCCGCATTCCTGAAGGAAATCTTGCCGGCTCCATCGCGACCTTTGATTTGCTTCTCAAAAATGTCGTCGAGTTCACCGGCCTTCCCTTGAACGAGATTATCCGCACCTGCGCCGCAAACCAGGCGAAAGCCCTGCGGCTCAACGATCGAGGCCTCCTTCAACAGGGTTACCTCGCCGACCTTACCCTGTTGAGTCCCTCACTTGACCCTGTTGCCACCTACGTGGGCGGGGAAATCCGTTTCTCCGCCTGACAGATTGATCAGCGCGACACGGGCAAGTTAGCGAGAATCGCTGCCGCCTCATCGGCCGACACCCCGATCATGGGCTGAACCACTCCGAGCGCCCTTTCCTGCTGTCGCTCCCATTCGCCGGGGACGGGCAGGAGTTGGTTCGTCGTCCAGAGCACTCCAACCAGCAGCAGGTAAAAACTGACGCGGCTGATGAAACGTTCTCTGTTGCTGACTCCGAGTGTGTTCACGCCCCGAATAGAGCAAAGCCACCCGGGAAAATCCAGAAATTATTGCCAAATTTGAAAATATTCTCATTTTTGCAAATCATGGACGCAAAACTGGGCTGATTTCTCTCGTTCAACGGGAATACCATCTGCCGGACAATCTATTCTTGAGCACCGCACTAACATCCGTATTTTCTCCTTGTGAAAACCAGTTCGCCCAGCCTTTCGTCCCACCAGGTCCTGCTCTATTACCTCTACACTCCGATTGAGGCACCGGAGGAGTATGCCGAGAGACATCGTCTCCTCTGTCAGGAACTCGAGCTCCGCGGTCGAATCATCATCGGCACGGAGGGAATCAACGGCACTGTTTCCGGGACGCGGGAAAACACCGATCGCTATATCGAAGCGATGCATGCAGATCCCGTCACGGAGAAAATGGAATTCAAGATCGATCCGTCCGACGAACACACCTTTCCGAAACTTTCCGTGAAAGTCCGCGATGAAATCGTGAGGCTCGGCCTTCCCGGGGAAAAGGATATCGACCCGAACGAGCTTACCGGGGAACGCCTGTCCCCTTCTGAGTTCTATGAAAAGATGCAGGAGGAAAACACCGTCATCATTGACGGCCGGAACGACTACGAAGCGAAGCTTGGCCATTTCAAAGGAGCAGTTTGCCCACCGATCCGGAACTTTCGTGAGTTCCCCGAGTGGCTCGATGAAAATCGCGACGAGCTCGAGGGGAAAAAGCTCCTGACCTACTGCACCGGCGGAATCCGCTGCGAAAAGCTATCCGGTTTTCTGAAACGGGAAGGCTTCGATGACGTGTATCAGCTCGACGGAGGCATCGTGAAATACGGGAAGGATCCCGAAGTGCAGGGGCGCGATTTTGAAGGACTCTGCTACGTTTTCGACGAGCGTGTCGAAGTGGAGGTGAATCATACCGAAACGAAGAAAGTCATCACCCATTGCCGCCACTGCGGAAAAGCATTCCCCCACTATGGCAATTGCAAATGGCCGGAGTGCAACGAGCAGATCATCGTTTGCAGTGACTGCCGGGAGAGTTTTGGACTTTTCTGCGGCGAAGAATGCCGATCTCATGTAGAGGCGAGCGCAGGGTAGCTACGCGAGTGAAAGATAAACGCTCACTCTCACAAACCGAAGAGTGTCTTCTTTTTTCCCGAACACCAATTTCTGACACTATTCGGCAGTCGCCCGAAATTCGACAATGTGTTCGACACTGAAATCAGACGAGAAACCTCCTTTTTCCCGCGTCACCCATTCCGGTTGCCGCTCTTTCCCGTTGGCTCTCACCAGAATGGAATAGTTTGGAAACTCCGAGTTGTTTCGAATGAAGTTCGGGGGAATGGAGAAAGGATTCCCCTCTCCTCCCGGATCGACCTCCACCCAGCCCGCTTCGGGAAGGTATACCTCAACCCAGGTATAAGAATTGGTATAATCCGCGCGAATCCTGTGTAGCGAGTCTCTGCCATCCTCTTCCTGAAGATTGAATCCCCAAATCGTTCTCACGGGAATTCCAACGACGCCGCACAGTTCACTGAACAGTTTCGCACGATGGCCGGAATGCCCGGCCTGCTGAATCATGATCGCTTTGACATTTGATGTTGTGAAATTAACTGAAGCGTCATCCTGCATGTAATTTTCAATCCACTTGGAGAACTCGATGATTGCGTCATAAGGGGAGGCTCCTTTCCTGATAAGCTCCGCTCTTTTCTTAAGAGTTGGGTGCGTCGTGTCCCTTCCGCCTTCAGAAGAGAGTTTAAAAGTTGCCGGGATAGCCCCAATTTCCTCCCAGGAATTGCCTGCCCTGCCGGGCAACAAAACACGCTGCACGGACCGAATCTGAAATTGCGATAGAAAGCGGTGCACTTCACCGGAACGCAAGCGATCCCGGGTTTCCCATCGTATGTGATGAGCCTTACCGTCAGCTACAGACTCCATCCGCCCTCCGGACGAAAACTGAATATCGGTAGCACCGGCACCACCGGTGAACAAGCTCCACGTCCGGCGGTCCGGAAGGGCGTGCTTTACCTCCAGTCGCTCCACCTTGGTCGCTCCGGGAATCTTCAGAGTTGTCGTCATCCGGACGTCGTAGACTACCGGATCACTCGTTGAGATTGCGGTTTCCTTTCCCGCAAAACAGCAGGATAGCCCCCCTGTCACAAACCAGATTCCTGGAATAGCAAAGGCTCGTCGGATCGCGACAACCATGAGAAATCCACACATTCCATAATTATCATATCAGAACTTTTCTGGTTCGTCTCCACAATTTTACACACCGGCATTCTTTAATTCTTCCAGATCGCCCTGCAGCATCCCGCGCTCCTCTTCGTCGCGAATCCGGAACAACTGGCTTTCTGCGATTCGTATCAGTTCGTTTCGCTCGTCCCAATTGCCCTGAACAACAGCTGCCCGCGCGGCTGCTTCGTAAGCGTATCCGAAATAAAATGCAGGCAGATGCTCCGAAAATTTAATGCATTCACCTGCATAAAAAGCAGATGTAATCCCCTCACCCAAAACGGAATAAACCCTCGAAATCAACCATAAACCGATGGAGACATTCTTCGGTTCTTTGTCGTCCCTTTCCAGCCAGTGATAGAGCGATGCGTGCGCCATTTCACGGAGAAGTTGATTCTCCCCTTCTGAACGCGATTCCTTCTCCAACAATTCCCAGACGCCGTTGAAGCAACTGGCGGCAAAATGTCGGTGGGCCTTTTGTTTCTCCTCTTCTTCCATTCGGGCTACTGATCCACGTTGCTGAGAACTTCTTCAATCGTGGTTTGCCCCTGCGCGACTTTGTTCCATCCGTAGTTTCGAAGTGTCACCATTCCGTTTTCAAGAGATCGCTTTTTGAGCTCTGAATACGGGGCGTTGGAGGTGATCAACTCAGAGAGCTTCGGCTCGATGACGCAAATTTCGAGAATCGCCATCCGACCGCGGTAGCCGGTATTGCGGCAGGCGCGACAACCTCCGGCTTCATGAATCCCGGATTTCTTTTCCAAAGGGAACCCGACTTCCGTTAGGTAGCTGTCCTCGAGCTCAGCCGGCTTTTTACATTCATCACAAAGCTTCCTGACCAGTCGTTGGGCGAGAAAGGCACGGACCGAAGAGGCAATCAGGAACGGCTCCACTCCCATATCCAGTAATCGGGTAATCCCGGAAACGGCATCGTTGGTGTGAAGGGTACTGAAAACGAGGTGACCGGTCAGAGCTCCCCGGATCGCGATCTCCGTCGTCTCGAGATCCCGCATCTCCCCTACCATGATGATGTTCGGATCACCACGCAGAATTGCGCGCAGCCCGGTTGCAAACGTCAGTCCGATCTCGGGTCTCATCGCGATTTGAACGACGCCATCGAGCCTGTTTTCCACCGGATCCTCGACCGTGACGATGCGAGTGTCTTTCGTATTGAGCTGTTTGAGGAAAGTATAAAGCGTTGTCGATTTTCCGGATCCGGTGGGACCGGTCACGAGAATGATTCCATTCGGATGCTTCAAAAGTCCTTCGATGAGAGTGCGGGTCTCAGCATCCAGCCCCAGCATGTCCATATCGAAATTCTGCCGGGTCAGGAGACGGAGTGAGACACTCTCCCCGTTCACCGACGGGATCGTCGCCACCCGAACATCGACCGGATTTCCATCCAGCTCCAGATTGATCCGGCCGTCCTGCGGCAACCGGCGTTCCGCAATATCCAGCTGCGCCATGATTTTTAACCGGGAGACCAGCGATGCCTGCAATGCCCGAATGTCCGGCGGGACGGTGACCTCCTGTAGTGCTCCGTCGATACGATAGCGAATGCGGAGGTTTTTCTCTAAAGGTTCAATGTGGATATCGGTCGCTCTTTCCCGCAGCGCTTCGCGGAAAATCTGGTTTACAAAATTCATGACCGAGGCCTCTTCCTCCTCCTCGTCGAGCTGAGTGACTTCCTGCTCGAAATCGTCCTCGGCATTGGGATCGCGCCCTTCGATGAGTTCGTCGAACTGCTCCGCTCCGACACCGTATCCCTGGCGCAGACCTTCAAGAATCCGATACCGGGTTCCCACAGCCCAGGTCACCGGCTTCGGCCATTCGCGACCAACAGCCTGTCGTGCCTCCAGGTCAAACGGGTCGTAGGTCAAAAGCATCAGGCCGCCCTCGACACGCGCAACGGGAAGAATGCGATGACGCAAAGCCACTTTCGCCGGGAACTGCCGGTGCAGGGTCGTCGAATCGTCCATTTCCGGCTCGAGCACGAAATCGAGGCCCGCCTCCTCCGCGAGCTGGGCGGCGAAAGACTCTTCATCCACAATATTGGCGTCAAGAAGAGCATCGATCAGCGAACTGTGCTTGCCGGCCGCTTCGGCGAGAATGGATTCGCAGCGCATCGAATCAGCGCAACCGCTGTTCAGAGAAAGCCGGGTCAGAAGTGGAATGAGAGACATGTCTGGAGAAATGAGTATGACCGTTGATAGGATCAGGAGTCAACACCGGTACACCGCAGGTGTTCCGGCAAACCCCGGCCTTTCTCAATCCTTTTTCCCCTCCAGATATCCACTGGAATTTCGCGCAACATGCGCCAGCGTAGACGCCCTTCATGAAAGACGCGCCGCAGCACAGTTCTTTTCCCCGACGAGCTATGATTCTCGTCACTGCCCTGCTGCTCTTTCGCCTGATCTACGCCGCCATTTTTCCGGTAAACCCTGCCGGGGACGAGGCCTACTACTGGGACTGGGGTCGACAGCTTGACTACGGTTACTATTCGAAACCTCCCATGATCGCCTGGGTCTACGCCTTCGTGGACTGGATCGGCGGGGGCAGCCTGTTTGCGTTCCGCGCAATGGCGGCCATCCTCGGCACACTCTCATTGCTCCTTCTATTCGGACTGACTCGAGCACTTTTTGATGCGAAAACGGGATGGATCGCCGTTCTCATCGCCGGAGTCGCTCCCGCGAATTCCGTATTGAGCTTTTTTCTAACGATCGACGCTCCGCTGATTGTTTTCTGGTCCACCGCGCTGTGGATGTTCTGGCGGGTCATCTCCGGCGAAGGAAAGGCGGGAAGCTGGCTGATTCTCTTTCTCGCCCTCGGCTTCGGTCATCTCACCAAGCAGATGATGATGGTCTTTCCGGTCCTCGCATTCCTCTTTCTGATACTTCACGTGGATACCCGTCACCATCTGAAAAAGCCGGTGCTCTGGCTCGTCATGCTCGGCTCCTACCTTTCGCTGACGCCACCACTCGTCTGGAATGCGAAGAACGACTGGATCACTTTCACGCACACCAAGCACCACTTCGTCGATGCTTCGGACGGGGGAAATATCGTGCTCGAGCGCATCGAAGACTTTCTTTCCCTTCTCGGAACACAGCTCGGCGTACTGGGACCCGGCACGGCTGTGGTGCTTTTCCCCATTTGCCTGATCCTTCTTCCCAAAGCCCGATTGCTTTCTGCCTCCGCCCGTTTTCTTCTCATTTTCGGGGCGCTGCCTCTCGCTGGAATGCTGCTCCTGGCGCTTCGTCAGGGATTGCAGCCGAACTGGCCGGCCGTCTTTTACGTTTCCTGCTTCGCACTTACCGCCGCCTGGTATACCGGATTGGTGAAACCAAATTTCCCGCCGCAGGCCATGCGAAAGCACCTTCCCGTTTCTGTCGCAATCAGCGTGGGACTGGTCCTGTTCTTCTACTTTGGCCCCGTTCTTTTTGAGATGACCGGAAAAGACGGGCACAAGGCGGACCCGAACCGTCGCGTTCTCGGCCATGACCTCGTCGCGGAGGAATTTGAGAAAATCCGGAGCGCACAACCGGACTCCGGCGATCTGTTTCTCGTGGCCCTGGGCCACCGCGATATCGCAAGCCACCTCGCCTTCGGCCTGCCTGATCAACCGAGGCTCTATCGCTGGGAATCCTCGGGCACCATTGTTTCCCAATATGAAATGTGGAACAATCCCGAAGAAGACGGCCTCATCGGGAAAGATGCTCTCATCCTCGCCCCCGAAATGGACAAACTACCCGGCCGCTTCGCAAGAGCCTTCCGCAAAGTCGAAAAACTCGATGAGTTCACCGTTCGTTTCGGTTATGATCGCGAGCGAACCTTTTCCGTCTTTCGCGCCAGCGGACTGAAATCCTGGCCGGATGGACCTCCTCGACAAAAGAACTGATTTGGCATGAGCAAACGAGCTTACACCTCCCCCTTTCAACGCATCCCCGGACTGCGAACAGACGAACCGAAAACGGAATCGGTCAGCGTTGTCGTTCCTTTCTACAATGAATCCGAGTGCGTCGAATTTGTTCTCAGGGAAATTGTGGAATGCCAACCGGACGCGGAGGTGGTCGCGGTGGACGACGGCTCCACCGACGACACCTGGGAGAAAATGCAATCGGTCGAGGGCGTCACTCCCCTACAGCTGACCGAAAACCGCGGCCAGAGCGGCGCTCTTTTTGCCGGACTGAATTATGCATCCGGAGACATTCTCGTCATGCTCGACGGCGACGGACAGAACGACCCCGCCGACATCGAAAAGCTGGTAGGGCTGCTGCGCGAAGGAGAATGCGACGTCGCAGTGGGACGCCGGGCAAAACGTCAGGATACCTGGAGCCGCAAGGCCGCGTCCCGCATCGCAAACAATGTGCGCCGGGCTTTTATCCACGACGGAATCAGCGATACCGGCTGCTCGCTGAAAGCCATTCACCGGGACCATGTCGACCTGCTTGTTCCCTTCAATGGTCTGCACCGGTTTCTTCCCGCCATCTTCACCCATGCCGGTCTGAAAATCTCCGAGATCGACGTCAATCACCGCGAAAGGAAGGCCGGTGAATCGAAATACACAAACCTCGACCGGGCCATCCGCGGGGTGTATGATTTGATCGGAGTCTGCTGGCTGCTGAAACGAAAAGTAATTCTGCCGCCGCTGGCTGAGAAAAAGTAGCCCGCCATGAAGTTCCGAATCCTCGCCATCGTCACCTCCTTTACCGTGGGAATCCTGACTTCCTGCGTGGAAACCACCAACTCAACGCAGAACAACCTGACCGGCGGCGGATCAGCGACCGGCAAGCCGGAGCCTCCCCGCGAGATTCTAACCAAACACGACGCGGCTCTGCGGTTTCTCACCGCCTACATTCGCCTCGACCGGAACCTTGCGCTCCAACACGCCGATATGCAGGCCGTCGCCAAGCTCGACTGGAACGTCCCCCACGGAGGCAATATCCCCTACTACGACGACAAAATGTTGCTCCACTTCAAAGGAGGCTGGGCACGCGTCTACTTTCAGGAAGTCAACGGCAGCTTCCGTGTCTCGGATCTGCAGGTGCACCGGCGGTGAGTCACAGTGGTGGTTGTTTATTCAGCAAACTGACGGTAAATTCACCACATGAAAAATGGCGTTTCCATAGATCCGGCGGTGTGCCATGGAAAACCTGTTCTGACAGGAACGAGAGTTTTAGTGTCTACCATACTGGGTGCACTGGCAGGAGGCGACTCCCGAGAAGAAATCTGCGCTGATTATCAGATCACGGACGATCAGATCTCCGATGCACTGCAGTTTGGCAGTGAGATTGTCGAATTTCAAACGGCTTCTTATGAAGCTGTTTCATGAATTTTTTGCTGGATGAGAGTTTTCCAAAAGCAGCTCTTCCAGTTCTTCGGAAGAGGCAACATACGCTTTGGGATGCCCGCGATCACTTGGAGCGTGGAGCTCCCGATTCCGACGTGAAAAAAATTGGCGTGGAATAAGAAAGCCATAATCCTCACTACCGACCGGGATTTCCTCCACACACTCGGACGGAAGCTCGACTCGCATTACGGAGTCATCGTCGTAGCGTTAAGGCAGCCGACACGACGGAATATTCTGGAACGCCTTGAGTGGCTTCTTGATCATATTTCTGAAACGGAGATTCCGAATCGAGTCTTTCAACTGCGCGACCAAACATGGGTATGCTACCCACCCATCGAAGAGTAAATCTGCCCCCTCTACCGGAACATTTCCCGTGCTGAGAACGCCACTCCGAGCGCAGCAGCGGAGTCCCCTCCTCTGGCCCACTCGAAACGGGTGGTGATTTTCTCCGGATCAATCGGGCTGTGGGAATACATTGGCCAGGCACGCTCCTCAAATCCCTCTCTCACCCAGTTCATGTAATCGTCACGAAACCCTTCCGTTTCAGCAAGACCTCCCCCGAGAACGACGAGCCCCGGATCAAAAACACGGACGAGATCTGCGATCCCATACCCGAGGATTCGGCCCTGCTGGCGGAAAATGGAAATGGCCAGCTCATCGCTATCCTGAGCAAAATCACGAAGTCGAAATGCCTTTTCCTCCACCGGTGTTCCGTCATTGAGAGGATGGTCGGCATTTTCCGGCTTAGCCAGTTCCAGTCCGATTCGGCGGCGAAGAGCAACGAGAGAAACCCAGGCCTCGAGACATCCGTCTTTTCCGCAGCTGCAGCGCGGCAGCTCGCCATCATCTTCGCGGAAGGGTGAAGAAATGTGCCCCACTTCCAGCGCAAGTCCGTTGGCTCCTTCATAGGCCCGTCCTCCGGGCAAAACCAGTCCTCCGCCGAGACCCGTTCCGGGTGCGACCAGGAGCAATCCGCCGATGTGCTTTCGACGAACTGCGTATTCGCCGAGAGCTGCTGCGTTTCCGTCGTTCGTCATGTAAATGGGGATGCCACCGAGGCGCTCAGAAAGCTCGTCGCGAACATTTGTCCCGACCCAGTCCTCAGCGAGATTCGCGAGGCCCCAGATGACGCCGTCGCAGGAGGGAGCCGGAACATCCATACCAATTCCTTTCACTGCTTCACGCCCCACTCCGATTGCGGAAGTGAGCTGGTCGAGCGCACTTTCCAACTGACCGAACGTCGCTTTGTAACCGTCCTTCACGTGACTGCGAACTTCGATCATTTCACCGGCAACCTCACCAAGTTCATCCACCAGAACCGTTTTGACGGTAGTGCCTCCGATATCAAGTCCTGCAAAGTATTTTCCGTTGTCAGCCATAATCAGTATTTCCGTAAAATTCGGCAGAGAATGGCACCCTCCAGCCCCGTTTGCAATCGGCTTTCTCCAGCGCAGTGATAAACGCTTTGGTCACATTGGACACCCCACTTTGCCGCAACTGCGGAAAATTTCGCGGCTGGAAAAATCCGGAACCCCGCGCAATGGTTGGCTATGAGAAGATTTCTTTTCCAAATCCCCATCCTCGCTCTCATCCTCGCGGTTTCCAGCGCGCATGCAGCAGAAGTCCTCGTCGAGGCAGAATCCTTCGATCAATCCGGCGGCTGGAAGCTGGACACGCAGTTTATCGACATCATGGGCTCCCCGTATCTGCTTGCTCACGGGCTGGGACAACCTGTTGACGACGCTACCACCGAAGTCGAATTCCCCGAAGCCGGGACCTATCATGTCTGGGTACGCACCAAAAACTGGATCGAAAAATTTGCTGACAAAGTGGATGCCTCCCACGCACCGGGCCGCTTTCAGCTCGCGGTCGGTGGGGAAACTCTCGAACACGAATTCGGGAAAACCGGAGCCGACTGGCAGTGGGAAAAAGGAGGCTCCGTCACAGTCGAAGCCGGGAAAACCAAACTCGCACTGAAAGACCTCACCGGCTTCAACGGTCGCTGTGATGCGATTCTTTTTTCCACAAATGCCGATTTTCAGCCGGATAACTCCAGCGACACACTTCCCACCTGGAGGCGAAAAATGCTTGGCCTGCCGGAGGAGCCGATCGCGGAAGGCCCCTTCGATATTGTTTTCATCGGCGGAGGCTACTCCGGCACCTGCGGGGCAATTTCAGCGGCACGAATGGGTCTGAAAGTGGCACTGATCCAGAACCGTGGTGTCCTCGGCGGAAACGGATCCTCTGAAGTCCGCGTCTGGGCCAAAGGGAACACCCCTCCGGGCCTGTATCCGGTTGGCGATATCATCCGGGAAATTTCTGATGACGCCAGCCTCTCTCCCGGTACTGCAGAAGAGTTTGAGGATGAAAAGAAAGAAACCACCGTCCGCAATGAGCCGAATATCGCCCTCTTTCTCCATCACCACGCCTTCGATGTAAAAATGGAGTCCGAAACCCAAATCGCATCGGTAGAGGCTTTTGATACCCGTTCCGGCGCGATCCGTAGTTTCGAGTCCCGCTTTTTCTGCGACACAACCGGGCACGGCACGATCGGAAAAATGGCCGGAGCTGACTACGACATGATCGACGGCGGGCGCATGGGGATGTCCAATATGTGGCGCTTTGAAAACGCAGACGAGCCCCGCGATTTCCCTGACATGCCCTGGGCGCTCGACCTCACCGAGCAGGACTTCCCCTACCCGCGCAAGTTTCACGCGGAGTGGTTCTGGGAGAGTGGATACGACAAAGATCCGCTCAACGACCTGGAGCACATTCGCGACTGGAACATCCTCGCCGGACTGAGCGCCTTCCACGCCATGAAACACAAAGGCGCTCATGAGCGTTCGGATCCCGACGGCCACGGTCACAAAAATTCCTATCTCACCTGGATGGCCTACGTCGGCGGAACCCGGGAAACGCTTCAACTTCTCGGTGATGTGATCCTCACCGAAGAGGATGTGGTTTCCAAAAAGCCATTCCCCGACGGCTGCGTTCTCACGACCTGGTCTGTTGACCTGCACTACCCGAAGGAGCAATACGCGAAGAAATTCCCCGACAACCCCTTCATCTCCATCGCCGTTCACGGCAAAGGAGTGGACCGGAAAAAAGGATATCCCGTTCCGTATCGTTGCTTCTATTCCCGCAACATCGAAAACCTCTTCATGGCCGGTCGCAACATCAGCGTGACCCACGAAGCACTTGGAACCATTCGCGTGATGAAAACCTGCGGCATGATGGGTGTTGTCGTCGGCAAGGCAGCCGCTGTTGCGACAAAAAATGACACTTCCCCCCGCGATGTTTACTACCAGCACCTCGACGAACTGATCGAGCTGCTTCGCCTCCCCGGCAATTATCGCCGCGAGACACTCGACGACGAACTGAAAGTCGATCCAAACCTTCCCGACCTCGGTGAACCCGAACTCGACTGGATCCCTCTGAATCAACTTTCCGGGCTCGTAATCGACGATGAGAAAGCGGAAAAAACCGGGAAATGGACCCAGGGTGCCGGACTCAAAAAATATGTCGAAGACGGCTACCACTATGCAAATGCCGCTTCGGGCTCTTCGGCAAAATTCAGCTTCAGCGTCCCCGAGGACGGCGACTACGAAGTTCGCGTTTCCCACCAGCCCCATCCGAACCGGGCCAGCAACACGAAGGTGACAGTTGTTTCAGCGGACGGGGAAAAATCGACCTCCGTAAATCAACAAATCGCACCGCCACTCGACAAAGGCTTCTTCGGCCTCGGAGTCTACCAATTCACCGCCGGAAAACCCGGTGAAGTGATTTTCTCCACCGAAGGTGCCGACGGTAACGTCCACATCGATGCCGTGCAGGTGCTGAAGTTGAAAGACTGATTTGCCGACATCGGCGGCCGCCGGGTCGCCGGAACGCCGGCAAACTTTTCATTTTGTGCCGTTTCAGCCTCGTGTATCGTGACGGGGCCGAATGGAGGATACGCCACGCAAACTCAAATCGGACTTTCTCCGGCAGGTTTCGCCCGAGACGCACTTCGAAGTGCTCTTCGACCAGCTGCCCGGAGTTTCCTTTTTCGTAAAGGATCGCAACTTCCGTTTCGCGGCTGCCAACCGCGCTTTCTGGAAACGTCTCGGCTGCGAAAGCGAATCTCAAATGATCGGGAAAAACGACTTCGACTTTTTCCCGATCCAACTCGCGCAAAAATTCCGGCAGGACGATGAAAAGGTCGTTGCCACGGCGAAGCCGATGCTGAAAATCGTCGAGTTGTTCTTCAATCGCCAGGGATTGCCCGACTGGTATTTCACCAACAAATTTCCCGTCTTTGGTCGCGACGGATCCGTCATCGGTGTGATGGGAACCGTCCAAAGCTACAGCGGGCGACGCTCGGCATTGACCCCTCACATGCAGCTCGACCGCGCGGTGAACTACATTCGCGAACATTTTCACGAAACGGTAAGCATGACCGAGCTCGCCAAACAAACCGGCATGTCAGTTCGTCAGTTCAACCGCCGCTTTCGCGAAGTATTCGGGACAAACCCGAGAACCTTTCTCATCAAAACCCGGATCCAGGCCGCCTGCGAAGACCTGCGATCCACCGAGAAACCGATCAGCGACATCGCGCTCGACTACGGCTTTTGCGATCAGAGCTCTTTTACACAGCATTTCCGAAAACACATGGGCGTGACACCGCTTCGGTATCGGAAAGGATGAGAAAAGTAGACTCAACCCTGTTGGGTTGACGACCGTACCCTGTTAGGTCCGGAAGTTAACCCTGTTCACTCAGGGCTTTCCGGAACACTTCCCCGGTTGCCCTCGCCATCGCTTCGCGGGATCCGTTTTCCTCCAGCCACGCGAAACCGGCCTGTGCGGTTTCGGCAGCTTCACTGCGGTTCTGCAACAATCCGCCGAGAGAATCGGCCAGTGATTTCGGGTCTTCCGGCTCACACAAGAGGCCCGCTCCGGACCGGTCCACCAGCTCGGGAAAGATCCCCCGATCCGGCGCGACAAACGGAATACCGCAGGCCATCGCTTCGAGGGCGTAGAGTCCTTTCGGCTCCACGAACCGTGCCGGCACGCTGAACACGTCGACCTCGCTGAGAAAATCCAGTTTGGCTTCCCCGTCGGGTGCTTCTTTGTGAACAAATCGCCCGCTCAATCCGGCTGCGTCAATTTTGGACAGCTGTTCGCGGTAAAACGCATTGTCTTTCTCCGAAAGCCAACCGGCGACATGCAGTTCGGCACCGGGAAATTTCGGAGCGAGCTCGATGAAGGCATCAACCATGATGTCGAAACCTTTCTCCGGCGCGAGACGGGCAAAGTAGCCGATCACCTGCCCCGGTTCGCGGGACGCGCGTTGTTTTCTTACTCTTTCAAATTCGGAGACGTGAACCCCGAGCGGCGTCAGAGAAAATTTTCGGGGCGGAATCTCCAGCATTTCGCTCATGCGGTTCCGGTAAAATTCCGAAAAAGTGAGAAAGCCGTCCGCAGCGGCAGCGAGTTGCTTCATTTCCGCAAGGACCTGCTCGCGCCACGGCTCCTGAAGCTCGTCGAGAAAAACATCGTCGCCCTGCAGTGTGACAAGAACGGGAACTCCGAGTTCGCGTTGTAAAGCAGGGATACAGCCACCGACGAGAAGATTGGTCAGGCAAATGAGATCGGGCTTTACCAGTTCCTTCAACCAGTGCACCAGTCGTCCGACTTCCTTTTTCTGATAGCCATGCTCCCCTTTCACCATCGAGAGCGTCATCGCCCCGAGGTCCGCCGCGCTCACGGACATCGATTTTGAGGCGACACGCTTGATCAGTTTCGGATTGTCGAGCCAGCGATCGAGAAAATTGGGCAGGTGCCGGAAGAGCGGAATCTTCTGCTGCAGATAAACATTGATACCGCCGAAGAAAACCTGATCGACGGAATGATCCTCTTCGTCGGTCCGGATCGGAGTGTAAAGGGGAAGCAGCAAGGTATCCCAGCCGAGCTCCTCCAGGCCGGTAACGAGAGAGTTGTCGCGGATGCAGCTTCCACAATACATGCCACCGGCTCCGGCAGTGATATAGACGACCTTTGGGCTTTTCTTCACAGAGAAACCTACGCAGACTTAGCGGGTTCGTCCTGCAAATTCGTGAGGACATCATAACGCCAATGCCTGTTTCACGGATCGGTATACAGTAGCGCACGCTTCTCTCTTTCGAATCATGAAATCCATTATCACCGCCATTCTTCTCCTTGCTACCGCCGCCACCGCTCTGGCGGACTGGCCCCAGTGGCGCGGCCCGAACCGGAACGGAACGGCATCTTCCGACGCCTCCCTGCCCGACATGGTTCCGGAGGACTATGAACCGACGAAGAAGTGGGAATTCACCGGTATACCGAGCGATCACTATGGCGGTCATGGAAGTGTCGCAATCGCCGACGGAAAAGTTTTTACAGCCCTCGTCTGGCATCGCGACGAGCCCACCGAAACCCGGGCGATCAACAACGACGTTCTTTCCAAACTTGGTGCCCGCGGGGTTTCTTCGCTTCCGGAAGAAGTCCGGGAAAAAATGGAAACGGACCGGATGAATCTCAGCCGCCGCCTTCGCGGAGCCGCACTCGATGAATGGGCGCAGAAGTGGGTTGAGGGGAATCTCGATCCGAAAACTCAGCTCAGCCTCGGGTCCTGGATCATCAGTCGATTCAAGAAGGGAAAAGCCGCAATTTCTCTGAAAGATTTCGATACCCTGCGAACCGCTCCGAAAGCGGGCTTCGCCAATCAGGCCGAAATGGAGAAATGGGTGCGTGCTCAGGAACTGGAGCCGGGAATCGCCGAACAGGTCATCGCCGCCGTGCCCAATACCAAAAAAGTGGCCGACGATGTTGTGCTCTGTCTCGAAGCCACCACCGGCGAAGAGGTTTGGAAATTTTCCGTTCCCGGTTATCCGAGCGGGCGCGGTTCATCCAGCACTCCCGCATTTGCCGACGGAAAAATCTACGCTGCACTCAGTGAACATCTTTATTGCGTCAGTGCTTCGGATGGGAAGGAAATCTGGCGCGCGCCGCTGACCGGGAAAAAGGGGCCGGCCTCCTCCCCTCTCGTATCCGGCGGAAAAGTGTTTCTCCAGCAAAACCTGCTCTCCGCTTTTGATGCCGCCACCGGAGAGCCGCTCTGGACGAACAAAGAGGTAAAAGGCGCGAACCCCTCCCCCGCTGTCTGGAAAAATTTGATTCTCTGCAATTCATCAAAAGAGCTCATCGCAGTGGACGCCGAGACCGGAGCCACAGTCTGGGCCGTTGAAGGCGGCGGTGACGGAACCCCGGTTGTCAGCGGGGACTTCGTCGTGATCTCCAGCAGACTGGAGGGGCGAAACCTGATTGCCTATCACCTCACCTCCGGCCCTCCCAGACAGCTCTGGACGAAAGATTTTCTCGCCCGTCGCTACGGTTCCAGCCCGGTGGTTCACGAAGGATACGTCTATCACCTTGGAAGCGAACGCCACCTTTGCCTCGACCTCGACAGTGGTGAAATCAAATGGGACCGCAAAGCATCGTCCTCCATTTCCTCTCCACTGATCGCCGACGGCAAATTGCTCGTTTACGAAAACCGCGGTGGCTTTGCCCACCTCATTTCGACGGACCCGAAAGAATACCGCTCTCTCGGCCGCGTGAAAGTGGGCGCTCTCTACTGCGCCTCACCTGCACTCGTGGGCAACCGCCTGTTCCTTCGGACGAAAGAAAGCGTCGCCTGCTTTGGGTTCGAGTAGCATTCTGCAAAGAAAGCCCCCGATTTCCCGGTGAACCATCTCCGGGAGATTTCGCCATCCGTCACGACCCGGCCGTTTCCATCGGCGCCTCGCGTGGAGCCACATCCTGTGAATCAACGCCTCGCGTGGAGCCACATCCTGTGAATCAACGCCTCGCGTGGAGCCACATCCTGTGAATCACCATCGCCAGTG
>JAKSBG010000265.1 GCA_022361255.1 Verrucomicrobiales bacterium | reverse complement strand
TGAAAGTCGGAATGGGGCGTCAGGCATGGCTCCAAGGTGCGGAGAATCACATGTATCTTCGAATTTTGGAAGCAGGTCGCGGGGACGAATTAAAAAAGCATTTTGTCGATAATATGTGGCTCTCCATTCGAGAGCTCGATGAATTTGTCAGGAACCCAAAAGCCGATCCCAAAGAAAGGGAGGCGGCAGAGAGAATATTGGCAAGACTGGCAAAATATTTTGCTGAGCACCCGAAAAAGATCGAGAAACCCAAGGGAACTGGCTTTGCAAGTGAGGTCAAAAAGCAAATGGAAGAGCGGGCCAAAAAAGGCGGAATAGATAAGAAGTCGAAAAAGGTGATGGAGCAGCTTGCAACGGAATCCGAAGGAGTTATGAAGCAGGCCGAGGGCATGTTTGACGGACTACTAATGGAGCTATACAAACGCGATTTGGAGACTCAGGCGATTCTGGATCGACGCTCTAAACGTGAGGCGGAGAAATCCGTGACCCCAGAAAAAGAGTAATTTCGCGAGTCTAGTCATCAGGTGTAGCGGAAGATGGTAAACATTTCGGAGCGCAACCGTCTGCACATTTTACTATTTCTTGTTTTTGGGAGATCGCTTGTTTGCTGAACTCGGAGCCTTCAAGCTTCGCAGAATGGAAAATCCGGGGACGTTTGGGAAATGGCTTCAAGGACTTCCTAGTGCGCTGCAAAGACCCCGGTTAAAATCGAAGAAGGCGGCGCATTCGGAGAATGTTCAACATCTTTCCCGCTTGATCGGTCGCTACGCGACGAATGATTATGCCGGGACTCTTCCGTGGGTTCGAAACCCACGGCTATGGGTCAGCAGCCGCTATGCGGCGCAACGGGGAAATCCAAGCTTGAGCTGTGACGATTGTTTTTTGCTGGCGGTCTCGTTCACACCCGACTCGAAAATCAAAATTGTCTTTGCCATGTCATTCTGGTACGGTTTTTGAGATGATCTCACCATCCGATCTTTTATAGCTTCCTTTGGAAGAGCGCCTTAAGTGCATGGAGGTTCTTTGGGAATCTCTTCGGGTAGAGGAGCCGGATTCTCCGGACTGGCACGAGGAATTTCTTTCTCAGCGTCGGGAAAAAATTAAAAGTGGGGAAGCGGAGTGGATTTCCGGGGATCAGCTCAAGCAGCGATTGGTGAAGTGGGGAATGGAGATTGTCTAACTCGCTGAAGTCGAATTTGACCTTCAAGACGGAAAGTCCTTCTACGATAAAAAGCATACTGGGATCGGTGATTATTTTGTCGATTCCGTTATCGCTGATGCTGAATCACTCACTCTGTATGCCGGGGTCCACAAGAAGCGATACGGCTTCCACCGCATGTTAGGGAAGACGTTTCCCTTTGCTATCTATTATCTGGTCGACGGGGATACGGTGAGAGTCTGCGCGATTCTCGATATGAGACGTAGTCCCGCCTGGACTCGAGACGAGTTGGAGAATCGAGGTGGATAAAAGGGCTGCGATTACTCCACCACAATCCCCACTTCGCCACAAAGCGTCTCCATCCGTTCCAACCCGACTTTGGCGCACTCCAGCGGATCCCTGGCCCACCAGTCTTCGCTGAAAAGCTCAAGGCTGAGCCATTTGTCGTAGCCCTTTTCCTTGAGGATGGTCAGCTCGGTGTGGAGGTCGATCGCTCCGTCTCCGATCATGACGCGGTCGGGATCTTTCTGCTCGCCGCTCGGGATTTCGGGATCGGCATCGTCGATATGATAGTGCGCAATCTGCTCGACCGGTAACGCGCGGATGTCGTCAAAGGTGGTGCGGTTGTTCCAGTTGTGAAAGGCGTCGAGGATGGTGACGGGATTGAGTGCCTCGTCGCAGCGATTCATCACGGTGACGGTGTCGGGAACATTGTTCAGGCTTGCGAAGAAACTGATGTATTCGAGCACTGCCTGAACGCCGGTCTCTTTTCCGATTTGGAGGAGATCGTTGTAGCCGTTGTGAAGGTGATCGATTCCCGCCTGCTCCATCGGTGGAGTGCAAACCATAAGCGGAGCGCCGAGGCGCGCTGCCAGCTCAAAACGTCGGCGGGCTTCATCGAGGGCGAGTTTGTATTCCCAGTCCTGCGTTTCCCCCCAGTTTCGCACGGCAATGAAGCAGGGCACTTCCAGTCCGTAATCAGCGAGAGCTTTTTCCACGTCGGAGATTTCCCCGCCGCGTCCGACATGTTCGTAGAGCTCCACGGCCCAGAGCTCGATACCTTTGTATCCCGCTTCGCCTGCAACTTTGATTTTGTCGAGCAGGGGAGTGGGCTTGATGGTGGAGGAGTTCAGAGAGAGTCGCATTTTGGGAAGAAGTAGAGAATTCTGGTAGAAGAGGAGTAAAGAACTGGCGGATCACTGGAATTCGAATTGTGACCTTTCGAATTTCATTCGGGTGCACAAAACGGATTCGTGTGTCATTCACCTGGAGTGATGCAACTACAAGTTAGCTCAGGATCTCAACCACCCGATCCATCGGGAGGAAATTTCCGACCAGCGGTTGACTGAGATCGTCCTGACTCTGTTGCCAGTTGGCAAAAATGCCTTCATCAGTGACGAGGGTCGCGACATAGCGGGAGCAGCCGGTTCCGTTCGGGGATACAAAAAGCGGACCTTCGACCGAGATGCTCTCGATGGAGCTGAGGTCCCGGTCGTTGCCAACTGCGATGCCGCCGATTTCTTCGCAGGACCAGCCGCGCGGACGGGAGACTGCGGTTGGGTTTTCATCGAGCTGTCGAAGGCATTCTGCGCCATCATAGAAATAGAGAGACAGCCCACTTTCTCCGGAGAAAGCTCCGACGTTCGGCACTTTGAGCCGCTCGGTAACCCGCGCGGCAGCGATATCCCAGACGGGGCCGCGACGGAGAAGATCTTTTGTGACCTGCTCGTAGGAATCGCTGCCGACCTTGCGAACTTTCAGTGCCGTGCCGCTGCTCGACCAGGTGAAAGGATGAGTGCAGTAGCCGAGCGCGAGGTCTCCGTTGTCGAGGTCGAAAACCCAGGGGTCCTTGCAGTGGAGGCGTTCGGGGTTGTCGGAGTCGAAAGAGACGATTTCTTTGATGTTCGAGGGGCTGAGGTCCTCGACACGGCCTGCCTGAATGTGGTCGATGCTCCAGACGCCGGCACCGGGTTTCTGGAAGTCGGCAATGCGTTCAGGGTATTTCGCGTCTTTTTCCGTCGAGATGAAAAGCTCAATGCCGTCAGGTGTGAGATGCAGCGCGACACCTTCGATAGAGACAATATTCATCCCGCTGTGGGCGAGGTCTGCCTTGGTGAAGGAAACAATTTTTTCAAACTCGCTGTTCACATCCGGGGCGCGGAAAATCGCAAGCTCGAGTCCGCGTTCGCCGGCTCCAACCCCGGTCCGGGAGTCTCCGTAGTTGCGATAGCGACCTGCAATGAGAATAGACCCGTCTCGATCCTGAATCACATTTCCGCCGCCAAACCAGTATCCGGTGCTGCGGTCCTGTGGTTCGACAAGGATACGGGCGTTTTCCTGATTCACCAGTTCGCTGGCGAGATGGGTGAGCTTGGCTTTTTGGTCGTCGGTTATCATCATTTTTTAAGTAGCGCGGTCTGTAACAAATTCAAACAGGACCTGTTCGAGGGGAGTGTCGGTTGGACAAAGGTGGTGGGTGACTCCGTGTTTGGCGCACATGGTGCGAACTGCATCGAGGTGCGCATTGAGCCGGTCGAGGTAATCGCTTTTTGCAGCTGCGGGGTCGATATACAAATCCCGGCCGGTTTCTGCATCGCGGAAGTGAGAGGCTTGAGAAAACTCAAAATCGAGTTCGCGGGGATCGAGGATTTGAAAGATCGCGAGATCGTGGCCGCCGGCGGCAAGGTAGCCGATTTGTGTTTCGAGTTCTTCGATCGGAGCGAGCAGGTCGGAAATCAGCGCGATAAAGCAGCGTTTTTTAATCAGCTCATGCAAGCCTTTCATAGCTGCACCCAAATCGGTGCCCTGTCCGGACGGGGCGTGTTCCATCCGCAGCATGAGTCGCCGCAGCTGGCCGGGACGGTTGCGGGCGGGAATGTGCTGATCGACCTTCTGATCAAAGGTTGTCAGACCGACCGCGTCGTTCTGCCCCATCAGGAAATAAGCGAAAGTCGCGGCGAGTGTCGCCGAGTAATCCGCCTTCGTATATTCACCGGAGCCGTAGTTCATCGACTTGCTCCGGTCGAGAAGGAGGTGGGCGCGGAGATTGGTTTCGTCCTCGAATTTCTTGATGAAAGCGCGGTCGCTGCGGGCCATGACCTTCCAGTCGAGAAAGCGCGGATCGTCACCACGAACGTAGGGGCGATATTCGCTGAATTCGACTGAGAAGCCGTGATAGGGCGACCGGTGCAGCCCCTTCCAGAATCCTTCCATAACCATCCGCGCCCGGAGTTCGAGCGACTTTACCCGCATGAGGGCAGAAGGATCGAGGTAGGAAGTCGATGTCATCGATTTCTCTTGTTCGCGACGGGGCGGGCAGGACTTTTCACGCTTTCTCAGGAGTGATCTCGATCAGTTTCTCGATGACGTTGTCGACCGAAATTCCCTCCGCCTCAGCGCGATAGTTGGTTAAAATTCTATGCCGGAGAACGGGGCCTGCCATGGCCCGGATGTCTTCGTGGGTTACGTGGGAACGACCATCAAGAAGTGCCTTCGTTTTGGCTCCCAGAACCAGACTTTGTCCGGCACGGGTTCCGGCTCCCCAGTTCACCCACTCATTGATATAGTCACTGGTTCCCTCCTGCCCGGGGCGGGAATTCGCGGCGAGACGAACCGCGTAGCGAACGACTACCTCAGCGATGGGCACCTTTCTGACGATCTCGTGGCACTTCAGCAAGTCTTCGCCGGAGAAAATGGCTTCCACAGGATCGGAACCCGTTCCTGTGGTTTGAGAAACGACCGCTACCTCCTCGTCTTCCCCGAGGTAGTCGATGAAAATGTTGAACATGAAACGGTCGAGTTGTGCTTCGGGGAGGGGGTAGGTGCCCTCCATCTCGATCGGGTTTTGCGTGGCGAGAACGAAAAACGGTTTGTCCAGTTCGAGGCTTTGTCCCGCCACGGAGACCTGCTTCTCCTGCATGGCTTCGAGCAGCGCCGCCTGCGTTTTGGGAGGTGTCCGGTTGATCTCATCGGCGAGGACGAGATTTGCAAAGATCGGGCCCTTGCTGAACATCAGCTCACGTTTGCCGTCCGGAGTTTCCTCAAGGATTTCCGTTCCTGTGATATCCGAGGGCATCAGGTCGGGAGTGAACTGGATTCGGTGAAACGAAAGATCGAAGACCTTCGCAAGCGTGCTGACGAGGAGTGTCTTTGCCAAACCGGGGGCGCCGGTGATGAGACAATGGCCACCGGACAGCAGGGCAATCAGCATTTGATCGACAACATCGGTCTGGCCGATGATGACTTTTCTCAGCTCTTTGCCGATGGTATCGCGTGCATCGGCGAGCTTTTTGACCATCTCCTCCTCGCTGGAAACATCATTTGTATTGAACTCCGGATCGGAGTCTTCGGATGGGATGGGAGTAGAATCTTGCATTTGTCTGCGGAACTTTACGGATTTAACAGCATAAGGGAAAAGGTATTTTTGGACTGGTAAGCGGACCCTTTTTCAGGTTAGTTTATCACTGAGATGAGAAAGACGATGAAATTGTCGCCACGGCCGAATTTATTGGCCATGATATTTACAAGCTTGGTCGCATGCGTTGTCTTCTCGTCCTGCAGCAAGCCGGAACTCGCAAGTAATGACGATGAGGGGGACGAATCTTCGAGAGTGGTGAAGCTTACCCCGGAGGCAGCACCGAAAGCTGTGCAGACCGAGCAGGATGAGCAATTTCCCTATTCAGCGACGATTTCGAATCAGGACGGGAAACAGATTGTAGGTGAAATTCTAGCGAAAGACAGCGACGAGATTGCCTTTCGCAGAAAGAGCGATAGCAAATTGTTTGTCATACCTGTAGCTACCCTTTCTGCTGAAACACAGGCATTGGTAGAGCGCTTTCGGGAGGAAAAAGTCGATAAACTTGCTGCGGCAAAAGCGGCACAGGCAAAACCACCGACAGCAGTAGCCGCGGTGCAGCCGCCCACCGGTCACAGACCGCTGGGTGCCGATTATCCCACTGATTATTCGGGAGCTCTTGAGCGGGCATCGGCCAACGGTAGGGATGTGCTTGTCATTGCCCTGGGAGAAAAGAGGGAGGATCCGAACGAAGTCGAAATGCCGCCCGGGGGGACGTGAAACGTCAAAAAGAAGATTGTCGCCTCGGTCGAGGAAAATCAGGCATTCTACAATGGAGTCGTCAAAACGAGCACGTTTCGTGATTTTGCGGACCGCAATTTCGAAACGGTTATCGTGGATGTGAGAGATAAATCATCACTTTCCCGGGACGAGAAACGTGATGCGGAGTTGTTTCTGGAACAGCACGGAGTGGTCGCATTTCCTACCGTGCTTGTGTTGGATTCCAAGGGCTTTGAGGTAGAGAAAGTGTATGGGTATGACCGAAAGGGAGCTCACATTTTCGTAAGAAACCTTTCCGAAGCATTGGGACTCGACACTTGAGATTGTCTGTTTTTGGTCCCACCGAGAGACAAAGAGCTTCCTGATTCCATCTTTATCCATTGCATTCATGGAAATCGGGCGTAGACTCGCCCCGCTATGGCACGAGTAGGTGGAAAAGCAAAAACACGAAAAGGTGTCGCCAAGAGATTCAAGGTGACAGGCAGTGGTCGCGTACTGCGTCGGAAACAGGGTAAAAGACACCTGAACCGTCGCAAGAATGCGAAGCGGATGCGTCGTCTCGGACAACCAACACTGGTTTCCAAGGCAGATGAGAAAAACGTGAAGGCAGAAATGCCTTTCGATTGTTAATATCGGAGAATTCGCAAACCAAAGCCAGGGTCGATACCCGGCCCAAAATCGAGCTGACTGGCGGCGCGGCAATATGCCTACCGTCGCCTGAAGAGAAGGTGAGTCAGCCGGTTTCAAGAAAAACAACAGCCGTCTCAGAGGAATAATACAATGCCACGTGCAACTAACGCACCAGCCAGAAAAAAAAAAAAAAAGCGCATCCTGAAACAAGCGAAAGGCTTCCGCGGAGGTCGTTCGAAACTCTTTCGTACCGCGAAAGACGCCGTCACCAAGTCCAAGCAGTGGGCTTACCGTGACCGGAAGAACCGCAAACGCAACTTCCGTCGTCTCTGGATTGCCCGGATCAATGCCGGGGCAAAGAGCAATGGAATGAACTACTCCCGATTTATGGAGGGACTCAAGGCAGCTGGAATCGAGCTCGACCGGAAAGTCCTTTCAGACCTCGCGATCAACGACGAAGCCGCGTTTACCGCTCTTGTCGAGAAGGCGAAGTCCGCGCTGGAGGAAAAGAACAAAAACGCAGCCTGCTTTATCAGGTTCAAACCTTTCTCAAAAAGCCGGTGGATCGCCCGAAGTGGTCCTCCGGCTTTTTTCTTTCCCGGAACAACTGTTCAATTCTAAAGAAAAACCCTTTGCGCCAGCGCTCCCTTGCATGAGTTTTGGCGCAAAAAAGCAACCCTGTCAGGTCCCTGACCTGACCCTGTTCACTCTCTCATTTAACCCTGTTGGGCAACGCCCTCTTACTTGCTATGCTGGCTGAACTGGAAGAAATCAAAACCGACGCTCTTGCAGCGATTGGAAAAATCGATAACGAACCTGATCTTGAGCAGGCCCGCGTGAATTTTCTCGGAAAAAAAGGCCGTCTCACCGCTGCTAGCGCAGGGATGCGCGACGTCCCGAAAGAGCAAAAGAAGGACGTCGGTCAAAAGCTCAACGAAGTGAGAACTGCCATCACGGAAGTGATCGAAGAAAAGCGGGCCGCTCTGATCGCGGTCCGGGATGCGGCCGCCTTTGCCTCGGTGGATCCGACGCTGCCTTCGCGCGCTCTGCCGAAGGGAGGGCTGCATCCGCTGACACACGTTCTCAATGAAGCGGTTTCTGTTTTGCGCCGAATGGGCTTTGCTCTCGCGGAAGGACCCGAAATTGAGACGGAGTGGAATTGCTTCGATGCGCTGAATACACCGGAGGATCACCCCGCCCGAAACGAGAGTGACACGTTTTATTTTGAAAACGGAAAGCTTTTGCGGACTCATACTTCGTCCGTGCAGATTCAGACGATGCTCAAGGAAGTGCCTCCCGTCCGGATCATCGCGCCCGGCAGTGCCTTCCGGCGCGATGAGATTGATGCGACGCACCTGAGTGCGTTTCATCAATTGGAAGGTCTCTACGTCGACAAGAGTGTCTCCCTGGCTGATCTGAAAGGAACTCTCGAGTATTTCTTCCGTGAAATTTTCGGCTCGAAAACCGAAGTTCGTTTCCGTCCCCATTTCTTCCCCTTCACTGAGCCGAGTTTCGAAGTGGATTTGAAACTTCATGCCACCGGCAAGGCTGCCAAATGGATTGAAATCGCAGGATGTGGGATCGTGGACCCGGCCGTTTTCGAAGCAGTCGATGGAAAGCGCGGTGATGCGGCTTACGACCCCGGCGAAATCAGCGGATTCGCATTCGGAATGGGGCTTGATCGCCTCGCGATGATTATGTACGGCATTCCCGATTTGCGTTTGCTGATTGAGAATGACGTTCGGTTTCTGAAGCAGTTTGCGTGAGCTTACTTCTAATGGCGATGTTGGATCCAAGATCCTGATTGTCCCGCGAATATTCTCTGAACTCCCTGCTAATTTATTTATCACGACACTATGAACGTATCCCTCCAATGGCTCTCCGATCACGTTGATTTCTCGGAATACTCGATGCCTGAGCTCGATGATCTGCTGACTTTCGCAGGTATCGAAGTCGAAGGTATTCAGAGTCTGCCGGATCATTTGGTCGTCGCGGAAGTTCTTTCCTCCGACAAGCACCCGGATGCGGACAAGCTCTCTGTCTGCCAGGTCGACGATGGCTCGGGAACTCCGCGACAGATCGTATGCGGCGCGAAAAACTATCAGGTCGGCGACAAGGTCCCGCTGGCTCTTCCCGGGTGTGTCCTCGATGCGGGCGATGGCAAAACTTTTGAGATCAAGGAAGGGAAACTGCGGGGAGTCGAATCTCTGGGAATGATGTGCGCTGCCTCCGAAATCGGGCTGACAGACGATGCGGACGGGCTCTTGATTCTTTCTCCGGATTTGAAGCCAGGGACGCCACTTTCCGAGGTTTATCCCGCCGTTTTTGAACTCGAAATCACTCCGAACCGGCCGGATTGCCTCAGTCATCTCGGGGTGGCGCGTGAATTGGCTGCTCTCGCGAAGAAACCGCTCACGGGCGTCTCCCATTACGGGAATTCGACGACTCCCACCCGTGTCGCGAAAGATGAAGAAATCAGGATATCGACGGATTCCTGCCCCTACTACACCGCTCGCATCATTCGCGGAGTACAAGTGGGAGAGTCTCCGGCCTGGTTGAAGCAAAAGCTGGAGTCTATCGGGCTTCGTCCGATCAATAACGTCGTCGACATTACCAATTATGTTCTCATGGAGATGGGGCAACCCCTCCATGCTTTTGACATGGCGAAGCTGGATGGCGGTATTCACGTCCGTCCTGCGAAGAGCGAAGAGGAGTTTGTTGCGCTGGATGGAGAAACCTACGTTCTCGACGATACCGACATGGTCATTGCTGACAGCAAAAAAGCCGTGGCGATTGGCGGTGTCATGGGGGGAGAGGATTCCGGTGTTACCGAATCGACGACAGATGTGTTGCTCGAGTCCGCTTATTTTATCCCTTCAGCCATTCGCCGGACGGCCCGTACGCTGAATCTGCATTCGGATTCCAGCTACCGCTTCGAGCGTGGTGCGGATGCGTATCAGGTGAACGGGGCCTCTGACCTGGCCGTGAAGCTGATTCTTGATCTTGCCGGCGGAGAAGCAGAGGAGGAAATTGTGACCTGTGGAAATCTTCCTGACGCGCCCGGAGCTGTCGCTCTGGACAATGACAACGCACGGTCCGTGATCGGCAGCGACATCTCCGATGGCGAAATTTCGTCCATCCTTGAATCGCTCGGACTTGAGTGCAAAGGCGGTGAATGGGAGATGCCAACCTACCGGCTGGATTTGCCCCGACCTGTTGATCTTGTTGAGGAAGTCGCTCGCGTTTACGGGCTCGATAAAGTCCCCTCGAATCAGAAAGCCTGGTTTTCGCCTGCCTCGAAGGCGGACGCTTCTTTCGATTTTGCATCGAAGATTCAAACCCGTTTGAGTGGGCTGGGATTCTTCGAAACACGAAACCTGAAGCTTATATCCGAAGCGCAACTCGCGGATGATCTCGCAACGAATCATCGGGGAATGAGTCCGGTGCGGCTGAAAAATCCTCTTAACGATGAGCAGGATTACCTGCGTCCCGGTCTCGTGCCGGGCTTGCTGGCGACGGCGGAGCGGAACGTGCGTTTCGGAAACCCTGATCTGCGTCTTTTCGAAACGGGGCGCGTGTTTACGGCGACTCCTAAGGGTGGAGAAGTGGAGCATGAGCATCTTGCCCTCTTGATGACGGGAGCCTCTGCACCTCGCAGCTGGGCGGAGAATGATGCGGAAGGGCTGGATATCCACGACCTTCGGGCAGCATTGGATCAGATCTGTCCTGATTCCCTGCATTTCCAACCTGTCGAGGATGATCGCCTGCTCTGCGCCTGCAGCATCGAGATTGGTTCGGGCAAGAAATCCACGAAGCTTGGTCTGGCAGGGATTGTCTCCCCGGCACGTGCGAGAGAGTTGGGCATCGAGTCGCCTGTCATGGTTGCCGAGATCAATCTGAAGAAGCTCATGTCAGCAGCAAGCGGGGAGGCGAAATACGAAGAATTGCCGCGCTTTCCAGGGAGCTCGCGGGACATTGCCATGGTCGTTCCCGCAGAAATGGAGGCAGGGGAAGTGGCGGCATTTTTCGAGTCTCACAACGAACCGTTGCTACAGTCTTTCGAGCTTTTTGATGTGTTTCAGGATCCGTCCGGCGAGAAACTTCCTGCGGATAAGAAGTCTCTGGCGTGGTCGATTTCGTATCTTTCGCCCGAAAGAACTCTCGAAGCGGCGGAAGTCGAATCGGCACATTCGAAACTTTTGGATTCCCTTACTTCGGGATTGAACGTAGAGTTCCGGTAGACAAAGAAAGGTGACGTGAGTCGCCAGTAAGAACTTTAGGATTTTCCTGCAGTGTTCGACCCTTACCGATTACAACAGGCCCGGACCGTTACTACGTTATCGGAGGCTTAGCGAATCGTCGGCTGTCAGGCCTTCACTGGAAGGCAAAAGTCGATGCGCGGCTTCCCCCGTATTGAGAAACGGGAACGTGAGCCTCACCATCGGAGACGGCACAGGTGGGATATTCAAAGCGCCTCGATTTCCTGCCGAGCAAATCCTGCCGGAGTGAAACTCGGGGCGCTTTTCTTTTTTCCGGAGCCGGTCAATAAACGTCGCGCTGGTAGCGCTTGTCTTTGCGTAAGGCGGTGAGCCACGCTTTTGCGTCTTCCGCTGATTTTCCGCCGTGTTGTTGCGCGATGTCGAGGAGGGCCTGATTCACGTCCTTGGCCATGCGGGTGGCATCTCCGCAAACGTAGAAATGAGCTCCGTTTTCGAGCCATTCCCAGATTTCAGCTCCTCTTTCGGCAAGTCGGTGCTGAACATAAATTTTCTCCTTCTGATCACGGGAAAAGGCAGTGGTCAGCTCAGTCAGAACTCCGTCCTTGAGGTAATCAAGCCACTCCAGTTGATAGAGAAAGTCGAAGGAGAAATGCTGGTCGCCAAAGAAAAGCCAGTTCTTTCCTTTCGCTTCGCGGGCAGCTCGTTCTTCAATGAAAGCACGAAACGGGGCAATCCCTGTTCCCGGTCCTACCATGATGACCGGCACATCGTCGTTTTCGGGAAGGCGGAAATTGTTGTTCGAGTGGAAGAAGACTTTCGCGGTGTCACCGATGGCGACTTTGTCCGCAATGTAGGTGGAGCAGACTCCAACCCGGTCACGGTCGTGAGCATTGTAGCGGACCGCGGCGATGGTGAGGTGCACTTCGTCCGGGTGAGCTTTCTGGCTCGACGCAATGCTGTAGAGGCGGGGAGCAAGGGGGCGAAGCAGTCCGGTAAAACTCTCGACTTCCCACTTTTTATTCGGGTAGGTTTCGAGCAGGTCGACAAGCTGGCGGCCCCAGATCCAGTCTTTGAATCCGGCTTTGTCGGCGAGAGCCTTCTCCAGATCATCACTTTCAACAACCTTGTTGTATTTGAGCGCGATGGCCGGGCTGAGTGAAGTGATGTCAAAGTCGGACTTCAGGGCTTCGGCGAGCGTTTTGTCTCCGCACTTTTCATTGGCGCTCAGTCCGGTGGCTGCCAGAACCGCTTCGATGTCTTCGGCGCGGTTTTCGGGATAGATGCCGAGGGAGTCTCCGGGCTGGTAGGTGAGTCCGGATCCTTCGAGAGAAAGTTCAACGTGGAGGGTTTCCTTAATGGATCCGGTTCCATTGAGAACAATTTTCTCCGTCAGTTCCGATGAGTAGGGATTCTTCTTGTCGTAGACAGTAGCTGCCGGAATGGTCGCCGGTGCGGGCGCGCCGCCAGGCGCTATTTCTGCGGAAGGGAAAGCCTTCAGGGCTCCCTCGAGCCATTTAGCGAAAGGCTCCTCAAAATCGACGTCGCAATCAACGCGGTCGTAGACACGCTCGCCGCCGAGCTTGCTGAGTCGATCATCGAAATCTTTTCCGATCTTGCAAAAGTGTTCGTAGCTGGTGTCGCCGAGTGCGCAGACGGAAAACTTTACATTGGCGAGCTGCGGCATCGCATCGGACATAAACTCTTCGTAGTAATCGGTCGCGCCTTCGGGTGGATCTCCTTCTCCCCAGGTGCTGACGACTACGAGGAGGTTTTCCGCCTTCGCGAGAGTTGCGGCTTTTGCGTCGGCCATATTGACGACTTTGGCTTTGAAGCCCTGCTTGCCGGCAGCTTTGGCGACGTCGCCGGACAGTTTCTCGGCATTGCCGGACTCAGAACCGTAGAGGACGGTCAGCTCCGTTTTTGCGACGGGGGCAGCGGCGACCGGAGATCCGGTGTGCGCAATGCCGGCATAGAAGCCGGAAAGCCAGTTTGCCTGCTCGGGGGAGAGTGTTGCGGCAAGCTGACTGGCGATCTGTTGCTGATCCGGCGATAGCGGTGAGGTGGCGGGTGTGCTCATGAGAGAAGAAATTGCTCTGCTGCTTCGGGTTATACGGCGAGAGTCGGCTCGACGAAGTCTTTGTGAAAGTCGCGCCCGTTTTCTGTCGCCTTGACATAGCCGGAGCGGATCGTGAAATCTCCGAAGCGTTCTCCGTCTTTGCGGTTTTTCGCGTAGTCGCGAATAATGGGTTCCAGCACGGTTTTGATTTCGTCGCTTTGAACCGATGGAGCATAGAGCTTGCTGAGGCGCTCCCCGTGGAAGCCGCCGCCGAGGTAGAGATTGTATTTCCCGGGGGCGCGACCGACGAAACCGATTTCGGCGATGTAGGGGCGGGCGCAGCCATTGGGGCATCCGGTCATGCGAATGGTGATCGCGTCGTGACGTAGTCCCGTATCCTCGAGAATCGATTCGATTTCTCCCACCAGGTCGGGCAGGTAGCGCTGCGATTCCGCGAGAGCAAGTCCGCAGGTAGGAAGCGAAACGCAGGCCATCGAATTGAGTCGAAGAGCCGACCGCTCATAGGAGTCGACCATTTTGTATTCTTCGAGCAACTTTTCGATTTCCGCTTTCTTCGCGGGGGAAATGTTCGCAATAATCAGATTCTGGTTCGCAGTGAGTCGAAAGTCACCCTCGTGAATCTTTGCGATTTCGCGCAAGCCGGTCAAAAGCGGGTAGGCTTCGGTGTCGTAGACCCGACCGTTCTCAATGAACATAGTGTAGTGGAAATTGCCCTCGTGGTCCTCGATCCAGCCGTAGCGATCGCCGTTGTCTTCGAAGGTGAATTCCCGCGGTTTCTCGAGTTTGAAGCCGCAGAGCTTTTCGACTTCCTCGCGGAACTTGTCGAGTCCGAGGCGTTCGATGGTGTATTTGAGACGGGCGTTGGTCCGGACGTCGCGGTTTCCAAAATCGCGCTGCACCCGGACAACCGCTTCGCCGACTTTCACTGCCTGATCCGGGGTGCAGAAACCGAGAACGTCAGCGAGTCGGGGAAATGTCTCCTCGTTTCCGTGAGTCATTCCCATTCCGCCGCCGACGGTGACGTTGTAGCCGACAATCTTGTCGTCTCCTTCCAGAATCGCGATGTAGCCCAGGTCGTGAGCATAAATATCGACGTCGTTGCTGGGGGGAACCGCGATGACCGTTTTAAATTTCCGGGGAAGATAATGCTTCCCGTAGATGGGCTCTTCGGGATCGGCAATATCGTCGATCAGAGGCGGGTCGTAGGTGACCTTAACCTTCTCGCCGCTGCCATCATCGATCCAGATATCGTGATAGGCACCGGTGCGCGGGCTGAGGTGATCGGAA
Organism: Verrucomicrobiales bacterium; assembly: GCA_022361255.1. Lineage (GTDB taxonomy): Bacteria > Verrucomicrobiota > Verrucomicrobiia > Verrucomicrobiales > DEV007 > Arctic95D-9. Next base: position 14,008 of record JAKSBG010000265.1, on the reverse strand, counting down.
ATCTGTGTCGCGAGTTCGAGAACGTCACCGTGCACTTTCGACTGCATCGGGTTGGGGTTGCACATCACGTTCCGGTTCACGTCTCCGCAGGCGGCGAGTGTGTCGAGCAGGGCTTCGTTGATCTCGGCGATGGATTTTTTCAGGTTGCTCTTGATTACGCCGTGGAACTGAAAGGCCTGGCGGGTCGTCAGCTTGAGTGCACCGTTCGCATGCTCCTGCGCGATGCGATCCATTTCGATCCACTGCTCAGGGGTGGAAACACCGCCCGGAACACGGACGCGAATCATGAACGAATAGGCTGGCTCGAGCTTTTTCTTTCTCCGCTCCTTCCGGATGTCACGGTCGTCCTGTTGGTAGATGCCGTGGAATTTGGTGAGCTGCTGGTCATCTTTGGAAAGCGATCCGGTCGCGCTGTCGGCGAGGCCGTCGAGAATGGTTCCGCGCAGATATTCGCTGGCATCCTTGATGCCCTCGTTTGCCGATTTTCCTATGGTGCTCATGAGAATATTTTAAAGTTGCGTGGTTTACTAATGTATTGTATCAACCCTTCTGCAAGCGGTATTTGCCGTCTTTTTGTGTCATGCGTCTTCCCTTGAAAACAGAGTATGCCTGTCAGGTAATGGCACAGTTGGCCCTTACCTACTCGAAAGATGGCGTCCGGCAAGTGGAGGATCTCGCAAAAGCAGAGAACCTCTCCCCGAATTATTCGGTCCAAATCCTTACCGCACTGCGTCAGGCAGGCCTCGTAATCAGCAAAAGAGGCAAAAATGGCGGCTATCTGCTGGCTCGGGACCCGGACGAGATTACGCTTGCCGAGATTGCTTTGGCACTGGAGGGAGGACAGATTGTTGAAAACAGTCCGGGGAATGGAGGGCAGTCAGCCGGCGCCGTTCGCGATGCCTGGAGCCGGGCAAATGAAGCATTACTGGACGCTTGCCGGGAGATCCGCTTGAGCGAACTGATGCCGGAAGAGGAAGCCGGGGGAGACTGGGTGATTTAAGACACTGGTCTCCGGTCCTAAGTGGGAAGAGGCAGGGTATCGTACCCTGAAAAGAAGCGAGCAAGGCACATGGCCCTGCTCGCGTGCCCGATCGCATCGGGCTCACACTCCCTGAGACGGGAGTGTTCTGTTTGGGGGGAGTTAAAATTGATATTTCAACCCTACGCGGACTTCACGTCCCGGATTGGGGTAGGCGCCGCCGTAGATGCTGTGATCGCGGTAGAATTCGTCGAAAATATTGTCGACGTTGATTGTTGCCGAGAGCCCTTCGCAATTGCGCAGGTTCCAGGCGAGGTAGAGATTGTTGACGGTGTAGGAGTTTTTGCCGCCGACGGCGGGAAAGGGACCGGGGAGCGGTTCCTCATCAATCGCTTCGCGGATTTCAGTGGTCCAGCCTACTGTGACTCCGAGCTGCTCGAAATGGTAGTTTGCATCAGCGACCCACTTCCGGCCCGCAACGACGAGACCGAAGTCGTCAGGATAGAGATAATTCGGAGTCTCGGGATCGGAATGGAAAACTCCGAGTGAAGCCTGGAACGCACCTTTGCGCACACCGAGTTCGAATTCGTAGCCTTCGTTTTGAATGTCGAAGAAACTCGCTCCGGCCGTCGGGTAGAGATAGTTCTCGATTTCCTGCTGGAACCAGGCGCCATTGGAGAAAATGGCACCGTTGTCGTATTGGTAACTGACTTTGTGAGTGCGGGACGTTTCTCCGTCAGTATCCGGAGCCGGTACGCTCGGAATATACGCTTCGCGGATTCCCACGCCACGGTATGCCTCATAGTATCCGTAAGTGAAACCAAGATCCTCAACTGGCTGAAAAGTGAGGGCGGCGTTCGGGCTTACAGCATTGGAATCGAAACCCTGAGCGGAAATATCAGTGAAATCGTAGTGATCCCAGCGCAACCCGGCGGTGAAATCGAACCATTCGTTGAGAGGCAAAAAAGCCTGTGTGTAGAGTCCCCATACGTCTTCCGTCTCGTCAGTTGCCCCGGGGACGCCAATGTAATTCACGTAGGCGCGACGATCCTGATAAGCAAATCCGTAGGTCAGGTCAGCCACGTCTCCGAAGGAAGTGGTATTGCGGAGGTCAACGCCGTAGGTTTCGAGTTCGGTATGGGCGCCCCAACCCGCAGGGTTGGCGAAGGGGCCTGAGAAATCCCAGTCCACCCGGTTCCAGAAGAAATTCGTTTCGACGTTCACAGCGTCATTGAGGACCGGATTGAAATCGTAGTTCATCACCACGGTGTTCCGGGTAGTTTCGTGCTGATCCGACGGTCCGATAGCGATGACGCCTGCAGGGTGATTTGTGGCGAACCACGAAGGATTTACGTTGAGACGATAGGGACCGTAGGTTTCATCGCCGAGGTGTTCATAGGAGAGGTCGAAAGAATGAACTCCATCGCCGCTTCTACCCGAGAGTTTGGCGAGAAAATGCTCGGTTGAGTAGGCCGAGTCCGGGATGATGTCGCCATTGCCGTCTGTAATATCATCGCGGTCTTCATAGCCGCCGGAGATCAGGATTCCCCAGTTATCGTTTAGGAGACCGTAGAGGGCGCCGGAACCTTTTCCGCCTTCCCCATTGGAATACCCGGTTCCTTTGACGTAGCCACCGAGTCGCTTTTGCTCAATCGGCATTTTGTCATCCAGTATCAAGGACTTGCCTGTAACCGGTTCCTTGCCTGAGGGGACAACGTATTCCTCTACGCCGCAGTGGAGAAGGTCGAATGCGTTTTTGGTCTCGAAACGGACGGAACCGCCAAGGGATCCGAAACCATCGAGCGCGGATCCTGCTCCCGCAGCCACTTCAACAGATTTCAGCAGTTCGGGCTCGACCATTGTGTTGCGGCGGTGATGATTTGTATTTCCCTGCTGAGCCCCGTCGATGGAAATGTTCAGGAGTTCTTCGTTCAGGTTGTAAACCGAGATTTTGTTTCCGACCGGGTTTCGACCGCCGTCGAGCGCAACCGAGGGAGTTCTTTGGAAAACGGTCCGGAGATCGTTCGGGTTGTAGAGCTCAATTTCCTCGCTCGTGATCACCGCTGCGGAGGGCACTTCATCGGAGATGATAAGCGGTGTCGGAGCTATCACTGGTTCTGCGGGCGCCGGGGCAGGAGCCGCCGAGGCAGGTCGCGGAGCACGGCGTGGTGTCGGAGCCACGCGGCGGGTGGATTCGACGACGGTTTCATCGAGCGACGGGGTCGCACCATCCTGAGCCGGGCTGGGATTTGCTCCAACAGTGAGGATCAAAAACCCGATGGAGGAAAGGCGCATGCAATTTCGCCTTGCTTTTTTGCTATTGGGATTCATTTTCATTAACATGATGAGCTGATAGAAGCCGTGCCTCCAGGTTGTGTCAACATTCTTGATTGACGGTTCCTTGCGCTACTTCGTCTGGTCGTTGAATCGACCGCTAATAACAGGAGCGAATCGTCAAGGGTGACCGCGAAGAATATAAGGAGGAAAAAATTCTCCGATTCTCAACGTTGCTCCCGACAGGGAGGCCCGCTGCAACACACGACTGCAATTTGCTCTCCACGCAAACACTCTCCAATTCTGAAAATTACTTTGAGACAAATCACCATGAAAATTCCTGAATTTCTGTCGATCTCCGGTTTACCTGCTCTGGCGCTATTGCTCCCCGCGATCACCTCCGCCTCGGATCGACTTTCCCCGGAGGCAGATGCCTTAATCACAGAAACAGTCAACGCCGCCACTCCGCACTTGAAGTCAGCAATTCGAATCTCCTCTGCAGAAAATGAGGGGGAGGAGAATTTTGCCGCGCTTGCCAAAGGTTTGAACGCTTTCGGATTCGGGAATTCTCCGGTTCTCCCCCCGTGGTTGCGAAATTACGATGCTGAAAAGGACGAGCTGGCGAAGAAAAATCCTCGTGCCGCCGAGGACCGGCGAAAGGAGTCCATTGAGCGGGTCGAGCGACTGGGACAGTATGACATCGAGTATCTGAAGAAAATCGATCTGAATGGGGATCTGAAGACCGACGGAGATGAAATCCGAAAGGCACTCACCGCGATCCTCGTCGACGATTTGAAAGACAAACTTGATGTCGACAGTGACGGTGACGGACGGCTCAGTTTGCAGGAATACGCTCTCGTCGTTCCTGCAAAAGGAGAGGTCGACGAGGACGGTGTTGACTGGCATCAGCGCGGTCATTTCGAGCAGGATGACGCGAATGAAGACGGGTACCTCGATGCTGGAGAAATGATGGGACACACGGCCAGGGCACTTGTTGGCCGGTCGTTGCTCATCCATCTCATGTTTCTCCTTCCCGGAGTGGATTCAGACGGCGACGGAAAACTCACAGAAACGGAATTTTCCCGTCTTTCGGAAAATGCCGCCGCCCTTTGGAGCGAAGTTTCCGAAAACGGCGATTCGATCCGTTTGGCCGAGGGCTACCCCGGCCTCTACTGGCTATCCAACGAAAAGGTCTCCAGCCTTCTGCCCAAGTGAGTGCGTCCTCCATTGCAGTCGTCGCCTCCCGATTTTTCGGAGGGATTTGGTTCGCTCTCGTTCTGCTCTTCTTTACAGGAAGCCTGGACGCGCAGGAGACTCTCACGTGGCATACCGATTACGATGATGCACTTGCGGAGGCACGCCGAACCGGGAAACCCGTCTTTCTCGAATTCCGGTGTGTACCGTGTGTAAATGGACGGGAGTTCGATGCGAAAGTTTATTACACGCCTCCGGAATCGAAGCGCGGAAAGTTGATGTCCCGCTTCGTACTTGCCCGGATCAATACCATGACAGGGGTGGATCTCGCCCGGTTTGACCGGGATTGGCACAACTCGCTCTACTACTTCATTATCAATGCCGAAGAGGAAATCTACCTCCGATATGGCGGTCGCGATGGCAGCGCAGCCGACGCGTATCTCGATTGCAACAGTCTTGAACTCGCGCTGGAGGCGGGGCTTCACGAGCACGCAAAGTATGGGAAGGGAGAAATGGCAAAGAAAGACGCGTCCGTTCCGCAAGACCCCGTTTTTCCGCGGGACTACGGGATGATCCGGACCGAAGTCATCGGAAAAGGGCGCTGCACGGAATGCCACCTGATCGCAGATTATTCGATGCAGGAAAAGGAGCTGGCAGGATTGCTGGATCCGATCACTGATCTCTATCGGTCCCCCGACATTCGCAAGCTCGGCCTGCACCTCGACATTCCGCGAGGGCTGGTCCTTGCCAAAGTAGACGGAGCGGCGTCCGCTGCGGGACTGATGGCGGGGGATGCTATTGTGGAGCTGAATGGTATCGCGGTCCGAACTTTTGGAGATCTCCAATACCAATACGATAAAGTTCCCCGACGAACCTCCGAATCCGTTGAAGTCACCGTGATCCGCAACGGAAAACGGATTCGCTCCAGCATTGAACTGCCCTTCGAATGGTGGAAAAGCGATCTCCAATTCCGACATTGGAGCATGGAGCCGCAAATTTTCTTTGAATCCGGGCCATTGACCGATTCTGCGAAAAATGAGATGAACCTCCCCGTCGAAGGATTTGCTGAACGTGTCACCGGCATAGATGTTGAGGCCGTACTCTCCGGGCACCACAGTCTGAAGGTGGGAGACATCATCACTGCGGTGAATCATCGAACCACCGATCCACTGACGAAAAGCCTCTCAACCCACATCACGATTCGCCACCGCGCCGGAACTGAGCTGCTGCTCAGTGTCTTGCGGGAGGATGTGGAAAAAGAAATTCCTCTGCACACCCAAAGCCTCGCCTTTCGAAAGAATCCGGTTCCCAAAGAAGAAACCGGGTTGTGGGTCCAGTGGTCCGCTTCCCAATATGTGACGAAGGGGAAAGAGAAAATACTTCGCTACCGTGCGGCCGTCACCGACGGGCACCTGTTAATCGAAGCCCGCCACGAGCCGGGCTGGCACAGTTATGCACTGGACAACGGGATCCGTTCTGAGCGGGTTTCGGGCCGGACTGACGGAAGCCACGAACTGCCTACATCTATCAAACTCTCCGAATCCGTGCAAACGATCGGGCCATGGATACAGACGGAACCGAACGACTACTCAAAGCCCGACATACGCTGGTACACCTATGGCTTCGAGGGAACCAGCTATTTCGCCGTTCCGCTGGAACCCGGGGAGCTGAAGACGACCGGCAACATGGAAATTTCGATTACCTCACAAGTTTGCGATTCTACGTCCTGTGCCGGAACGTTTGAATTGAAACTCTCCGTCCCGGTTCCCCCGAACGAGTCAAAAACCCTGTTCACCCGCCGGATCATTGAGCAACTCAGCCCTGTTCTCACGGATTAGGCGCCGGACTTTCTGAGGTTTTACCATTTTGAGATCGTTTCCAAAACGGGCGGCGTGAAATCAGTCCCGCTGTGTGTAGTCAAACACGAAAACCTTTTCCAGACTCGGTTTCAGAATCTCGACAAATTTTTTGTGATCCGGGTGGGGGATATAGGTTTCCAGCCCGGCTTTGTCCTGGAAGGAGACGAGGAAGCAGTGGGTAAAATCGTCATTCAGCCCCTCAACGCTCTCGGATACGCCCCACTCAATGCTGACGATGGTGTCGATTTTCTCCTTCAGGAGAAGGAATTCGTCGACGATGCGCTGGATGTCGTTGTCGGTGGCCGAATTTTTGAACTGGAAATAGACTGCATGACGAAACAAGGGGCCTTCCGCGTTCTCTTGGTCATCGGCTGATGCGACGTTTGTGAGAAATGCAAATGAAAGAGCCAGTGCAAAAGTAGAAAGAAATTTCATGGGGAAACCTTTTGCGTACCGCTCTGATCTGTCGATCATAAAAACGAAATATGAGCGATTGGGCAACTTACCAGAAATCCGTTATCCGATATCCTGAGATCGGGTTCACCCTCGATACAAGCCGGATGGATGCACCCTCCGAATGGCCGGAGGAAATGCAGGAGAAAATCGAGCGGGCGTTCCGTGACCGTGCCTCAATCGAGGCGGGGGAAATCATGAACCCTGACGAAGGTCGTGCCGTGGGACACTACTGGCTTCGGAATCCCGACCTCGCACCCGACGAGGAAGGTGCCTGGATTCGCGACGTGAAAGCCAAAGTGGAAGATCTCGCCGGGAAAATTTTGCGTGGGGAAATCAAGGCACCGAATGATCGGGCATTCCGTCACATCCTGTTGATTGGGATTGGCGGCTCCGCTCTGGGGCCGCAACTTGTCGAGAAAGCATTGCTGCCTCCCAACCCGCCGGTTGATATTCACTTCTTCGACAATACCGACCCAGGAGGAATGAGCGATACCTTCGCGGAACTGGGAGCCGGGCTTGCCGAGACTCTCGTCATTGTGATTTCCAAATCCGGAGGAACGGCCGAAACACGAAACGGTATGCTGGAGGCCGAAGCTGCCTTTGCCGCTCGCGAACTCGCCTTTCCGAAATACGCCGTCGCTGTGACCGGGGAGGGAAGTAAACTGGACAAATATGCCGAAGAGAACGGCTGGATTGCCCGAATCCCGATGTCGGACTGGATCGGCGGGCGAACGAGCGTGATGAGTGCCGTAGGGCTTCTTCCGGCAGCCCTTCTCGGCTTGAACATTGACCGGTTTCTCGCCGGAGCAGCCGCGATGGACGAGCGGACGCGTGTCGACAGCGTGGAGGAAAATGCCTCCATGCAGCTCGCCCTGATGTGGCATCATGCCGGAAATGGAGCGGGTGAAAAGGACATGGTCATTCTCCCCTACAGTGATCGTCTCGACCTGATGAGCAAATACCTCCAGCAGCTCGTGATGGAGTCGCTCGGAAAAGAGCACGACCTCGACGGGAATGTCGTAAATCAGGGGATCGCCGTGTATGGAAACAAAGGTTCGACCGATCAGCACGCCTATGTGCAGCAGCTGCGCGACGGTCTCCGGAATTTCTTCGCCACCTTCATTGAGGTTCGCACAACGGGAAAGGCGGGGGCAATGCCGGTCGACGACCTCGGTTCGACAACGGGGGATTACCTCCAGGGCTTCCTCCGGGGAACACGAAACGCGCTCTACGAAAGCGGGCGTCTTTCCATGACCATTTCGCTGGAAGAGTTGAATGCCTTTACCCTTGGATCCTTGATCGCTCTCTACGAGCGCGCCGTTTCCTTTTACGCCAGCCTGGTCAACATCAATGCCTATCACCAGCCCGGCGTCGAGGCTGGGAAAAAAGCTGCGGGCGAATTTCTCGATTTGCTCAACCGGGTGAAAAACCACCTCGCCGAGACGGGCAGCAGCGGTGTTACTGCGGAAACCATGGCGCAAAACATCGGGGAAACAGACGTCGAAGCTGTTTACCACTGTCTGAACCACCTCGCCGCGAGCGGATTCTGTAAGCGCGAAGACGGTGAGAGTGTGGGAGAGGACGTGTTCGCATGTTAGCAGGGGCGCACCGGCACTCCATGCTCTCCCAGGTAGTTTTTGACATCTCCGACGGTGTATTCACCGAAGTGGAAAATGCTCGCAGCGAGCACGGCATCGGCTTTTCCCTTGTCTAATACTTCAACCATGTGATCAAGATTTCCCGCGCCACCGCTGGCGATAACGGGAATGGAAATGGCTTCGCTGATTGCTGCGGTCAATTCCAGATCATATCCGGCTTTGGTACCGTCGGCGTCCATGCTGGTCAGCAAAATTTCCCCGGCTCCGCGATCGTAGACTTCGCGGGCCCACTCGATGGCGTCGCGTCCCGTCGGAGTCCGGCCTCCGTGCGTGAAGACTTCCCATCCGTCAGCCGGGGAATCGCCACGTCGCTTCGCGTCGATGGCGACAACGATGCACTGTGCTCCAAACGCTTTTGATCCGCCGGAAACGACATCGGGATTGTTTACTGCTGCCGTGTTGACTCCGACTTTGTCGGCCCCGGCGAGCAACATGTTTCTCATGTCGTCGACCGTGCGAATGCCGCCGCCGACGGTGACGGGCATGAAGCACCGCTCCGCAGTTTGTTTGACGACATCAACCATGGTGTTTCTTTCATCGGAGGATGCGGTGATATCGAGAAAAACGAGTTCGTCCGCTCCCTGGCGATTGTACTCCACCGCGCAATCCACGGGATCGCCCGCGTCGCGAAGATTTACAAAGTTTGTTCCTTTGACTACCCGACCGTCAGTGACGTCGAGACAGGGGATGATGCGCTTGGTCAGCATAGGCGGAACTTTCCCGTTTCTGGCCGCGCAATCAAGCAATTCAAACTTTTTTGAAATTTTCTTACGAAAGTTCTGGTAATTTGAAACGATTAATGGTTAACTTTTCTTAGATAATTTCTCTGCGCCATGGATCCCGTTGCTCACCACACGCCTCCCGCTCAATCCGAATTGTTTTTCGACGATTCCTTTGCCGTCATTCCGCGAAACTGTGATACTGCGGTTGTATACTGGAATCTCACCAGCGAGCGTCAACCGGTTCATTCGAAGGTGCGCCTTTGCCTTCAGGTAAACGGAAAAGATTCGGAAGCGGAGGAAACAATTTATCTTCATCGCGAGTCGGGGCATTTCATTGTGCCGCTTCTGGCAGAGGCTCGTGAATACTCTATTTCACTCGGTTACTCCGATTCGACCGGCTTCCGTTCCATTTTTGAGCAGACGATTCGCCTTCCTGACTATCCAAAAAAAACGGTAGGTGCGATGAGTAGCTCCATGAGTTTCCGCGGGGCGCATTTCTGGCCGAAGGACTACGCGTCGTCGGTGAACTGATTTGCGTTTTTCGCCCATCCCCGGTCGCGTTGTGTCGGCAGAAACTGTTTCGGAAAGCTCCCCTCCGGGTAGCCGGTCTCTGGAGGCTTTTCTCGAATATCTATCGATCGAGAAAAATTCGTCCCCGCGCACACTGGCGAATTACCGGCACGCGATCGAGAAATTTAGGGAGGCCGTTCCAAAATTTCGCGGATGGGAGCGGATCGACGCTAACGATTTTCGGGATTACCTGTATGATTGCATGAAGAGTGGCTGGGCGCGCTCGACGGTGCGATTGCATTTTGCGGCGCTGCGAAGTTTCTACAAGTACCTCACGCGACGCGAAGGCTTACCTTTGAATCCGGTAGCAGAAGTGCAGCTTCCCAAGGCGGAGAAAAAGCTGCCCGTGGTCCTGACGCAGGCCCAGGTTACAACTCTTCTGGAAATGCCTTTTCGTGTCGACCAGCCGAAGCAGGCGGCTTTGTGGACAGCTGCCCGTGATGCCGCGATTCTCGAACTCTTTTACAGTTCCGGGATTCGTCTTTCTGAGCTGGCTGCTCTGAATGTCGAAGACTTCGACCTGCACCAGGAATGTGTTCGCGTATTCGGTAAGGGCAGCAAGGAAAGGGTTTGTCCGGTCGGAACTCCCGCAGCGGAAGCAATTCACAAATACCGCAACGAGGCACGGGTTCTGGATGGGCCGCTCTTCATCAGCAAACTGAGAAAACGGCTCACCACGCGGGCGATCTCAGATGTGTTTCGAAAGTATCACAAGCTGTCTGATATCCCGGTAAATGTCAGTCCTCACAAACTGCGTCACAGCTTCGCTACCCACCTTCTCGATCATGGGGCTGATTTGCGCAGCGTTCAGACTTTGCTCGGGCATGCAAGCCTTTCGACGACGCAAATTTACACCCATGTTTCCATCGAGAGAATGAAAACGGTCTACGAGAAGACACACCCGCGGGCTTGATCCGGCCGGTGCTACGTGAAAGGTGTATCTGCCATGCCTGACCGCGGGGAAGAATATGAGGAAACTGTAGAGGAGAATGCCTCCTCGGGCGAGTTCGTCGAGCGGACACGCTGGTACAGGCACATCCACCGGCATTTGAATTTTTCGGTATTCGGACTTTCCCTGCTCGCGATCCCGGTCGGTATCATTTCGGCTTACGGGGCCTGGGGATTCCGGGAAGCGTTCGGTCTGATGGGGAAATGGTTTCGATCAGATGTGGTTGCCAATGCCGGAGTGCTCCACCTCGTCGAACTGACGGTCGGGGGACTCGTTTTTGGAGTGACTCTTTCCCTCCTGAAATGGAACCGGTTTCGCACTCCGGCTCACGTCATTGTCGCGGCGTCGGAGAATGAGGGAAAGCTTTCTATTCGCGACGGTCTCGTTACCATTGTGGCGGATGCGTTATCCCTCGCGCTCGCGGCCCCGGTGGGGCGTTACGGACCCGCAGTGTATTTGGGGGCGACAATAGGATCGGTGCTGGGGCAAATGTTCCGGATGAACCCGACAAGCGTTCGCATCCTCCTCGGATGCGGAGTGGCGGCCGGGATTTCAGCCGCTTTCAATGCGCCGATTGCGGGGGTGATTTTTGCGCACGAGGTAATCCTCGGCCATTTCCGACTGAGGGCCTTTGCGCCGATCACCCTGGCATCGGTGGCGGCGGTAGCCCTGACACGATTTCATCACGTGGAGTATGTCGGTCTCAAGCTCTGGACTGCCCCGCACCCGGTAACTCTTTGGGACTATCCCTTTTTCCTTCTGCTCGGATTGATCGTCTCACTTTTTTCGATGGTTTACATGACGGGTATCATGCGGGCCTCCGGTTTGGCGGACCGGTTGCGAATACCGCTCTGGTGTCAGCCGATGCTGGGCGGAGCGATCGCCGGGACGATCGCGCTCTGGTCGCCACTGATTCTCGGAATGGGGGACAACACATTGGTGGCTGTGTTAGAGCAGGATCTGGACCGGCCGCGATTCGATATGCTGGCCCTCGCGGGGTTGTGTGTCGCGAAGTTACTGGCCTCGGTCTGCTGCCTCGGGTTGAGGTTTCCGGGCGGTGCCTTCATGCCGGCGATGTTTGTCGGGGCATCGGTTGGCGGTATGTATGCGATGCTGGTACCTTCGATTGACTACCAGATCGGCGTGCTTGTTGGGATGGGTGCGCTCGTCAGTGCGGTGATTGGTGCACCTTTGGCTGTGATCCTGATCGTGTTTGAGCTAACCGAGAACTATCAGGCAGCGACCGCAGTGATGGTCGCGGTGGTAGCGTCCAATGCTGTGGTGACCCGCTTCTTTGCCCGTTCTCTGTTTCACCGTCAGATTCGCTACTGGGGCATTGAAATCAACCGTCCGGCGGAACAGCGTATCATGGCAAAGCGAAGGGTCAGCGAGTTGGCGCGTCGCAAGGTGATTTCCGTTCCGGGGGAAATAAAGGTGGAGGAAGCGATTCAATCTCTCGGACCCAACCTGGGAAAAGAAATCTTCGTCGTTGATGCACGGGGTGAATTGATCGGGCAGCTGCCGCGAGAGGGATGGACCGATTGGGAAAAAGATGCAGAGGTCGGGGACCTGGTGGAAAAACCGGAAGTAGTCCTGTCTCTGGAGGAGTCTCTCTGGAGCGGATTCGAGAAACTGGATCAGTCCGGAATTTCCACTGCACCGGTGGTTGAATCGGAGGAAAGTTATCTGCTTGCCGGTGTCGCTGCGTTTCCCGATTTTCTGGCAGCATACCGCCAGGCGGTCGAGCAGGGAAGAGGGGAGGGGCAGTAGGAAACCGGCTCAAGTTTGGTCTTTGCGGTCGATCCACTTATCAAAAGTCTCGATGTCGACCTCCGCAAGACGGGAGATGAGCGTGATGTGGTCTTCCCCCGTCAAAAGGATATCGAGGTGCTCCTGTTTGAGAAAGCGTTGATCGACCATGCGTTGAAGAAACGAAAAAAGATCGTCGTAGTATCCTGCCACATTTAAAAAACCGCAGGGTTTGGAATGAAATCCGAGCTGAGTCCAGGTAAAGACTTCAAATATTTCCTCCATCGTGCCGATACCGCCCGGCAGCGCGAGAAAAGCGTCTGAAAGTTCTGCCATCATAGTTTTTCGCTCGTGCATGGATGAGACCGTGTGCAATTCGGTCAGACCGGGGTGAGCGAGTTCTTTTTCGGCAAGGCCTCTGGGAATGACCCCGAAAACCTCTCCGCCCGCAGATAGGGCTCCGTCAGCGACCGCTCCCATGAGTCCGACGTTCCCGCCTCCATAGACAAGGCGAATACCGGATTCAGCGAGGTAAACGCCGAGGGTCGTGGCGGTTTTCAGAAAAGCCGGATCCTGTCCCGGACTGGATCCGCAATAGACGCAGAGCGAGGAAATTTGGCGCATCCCTGCACTCAACAGGGTAGGGCGGGGGAGTCAACAGGGTAGAATCATTGACTCAACCCTGTTGCCTCTGCATCCGGTGGCTCAATCAGGGTTTGGCGACAATCTTCATTTTAGCAACGTCGCGTTTTCCGCTTGTGTCGCCGGTTGAGGTCAGAGTGGGTTTGCCGTTGTAGCGGGACTTCCTGTTGCCCTTCCTCTTGCACTCAAACCGGTAGGTGATTGTTGCCCCGGTTGTTACTTCAGCGGAAACAAATCCGGACCGTTTTACGGCTGCCTTGATGTTTCTCTTTCCTCCGGTGAGGCGAAAAAACTTATATCGAAACCGTTTTGACTTGGGGACTTTGGGAAGCCGAAGTTTCAGGCCGGTCGTGATATTGCCATCGTTTTGTCCGGAAAGATAAATCCTGCCCTTTTTACGACCTTTCAGCTTCAGTGTTTGTTTTTGACCGGAGCCGCTGGTGTTATAGCGGTTGTTTCCTTTGTGTGAGCTAAGGGCACGCTTTTTCCCAATGCGGAGATCCGGTTGGTAGGTAGCGAGCGGATTCAAATTGTAGTAGATGTCCGTCTCTCCACGCATGTCCCCGGCAATCAGGTTTGCTGCGAGTGTTCCGAAGGAGATTACATTTCCGTGTTCGGAAATGGCCGGATCGTAGCAGGCGGCGTCGGCACCTGTCCCCGCTGCGGTTTCACTTACCCGACCGTAGGAATCTGCGGCCGTATCGTAGACGAGAATGTCGCGCTTTCCCTCGGTGTCACCTGGGATAACACTGGCGTCGTCGCAGGTGAAAGCGATGAAGTTTCCGGGACCGGAGACCACCGGGTCAGTTGCAGCCTGAATGGCATTCCCCGCGGGATTGAGCAAAACCTCGAGAGTGTTGGCAGACCGGTTCGCCACGTAGACGCTGTCTTCCGTCGACATATCATTGGCATCCAGGTTGGTGGCATCGGACTGGAACACAACAATATTTCCATCC
>JAKSBG010000231.1 GCA_022361255.1 Verrucomicrobiales bacterium | reverse complement strand
CAGGCGAGCGGAAATCTTCCCCCTGCGGCAGGATTCGCACGTCAGGACGGAACACCCGGAACAGCACTGCCCGCCCCGCAGGCTCCCCCCGGGATGACCAACCGCCCTGTGATCAACAATGCTGCCCCCACCACCCCGCAGCCAATGGGCCCAACCGTATCACAGATGCAATCACGGGGCAGCGTGATTGAGAGCGTTCGCCCCGAACGGGTCAAAGTGTATCCGGAGGACCCCGAAAGTGCCTGGTGGGAAATCAACCCACGTTATGCTTTCGCCCGCGCCCAACGGGAACAGAAACCGCTCATGCTTCTCTTCACCGGAATGTGGAATACCCAGGCCATGGCGCTCTCCAAAGAGGTTTTCTCAACCAAGAGCTTTAACGAGTATGTAAAAGAAAACCTCATTATCTGTTATCTGGTTTACCCGAGAAATATCACTGACGCCCCCGACTCCCTGCGAAACATCAAAGAAAAATTCAAAGTGCGGGGATATCCAAATGTCCTCATTTTCAACCCGAATGGAGAAGTTGAGCGTGGCATTCGCGGGTACCGTACCGGTCGACCCGTCGATTACTTTTGGGAGCTGAAAAACACCTGCCAACCTGTGCTCAATGCCATCGTCGAGCAAAAAAAGGAACTCGTCCCCTACGGCTACCGCGACTGGTCCAACTACCAGGAGAAGCTGATCTTCGCAAAGTTTGTCGACCGGGACAAAGCCTGGACCCGACTGCAGGATGTCTCCGGAGAAATCTGGACAGTCAAAATCAATGATCTCGCTCCCGACGACCAGCGCCTCGTCGAATCATTTCCCGCCAAAGAATCCGTCATGCCCGCTCCCGGGGAGCCAGCCCCGTGACGCATCCACCGCGAAAGAAGAACAAATTTTCCGGGTCGCGACGCTTACCTTCCGGTTTCCGGCCGGAAAGAAACCCTGTTGAGTCGTCGACCTTACCCTGTTAGGTGCATGCCCCAACCCTGTCCGGTTTTGAATCTTCCCACCCCATCCTGATATGATCCGCTTCATTCTCCAGTTTGTCACTTTGACCGCGCTTGTCCTCGTTTCCGCACTCGGATACCGGCTTTTGATAAATGAGGACGCCCGCTACGACATCTTCGACCTGCTGAAAGGTCGCCCCGTCACCGCCGTTCTAGGCGCCGGCGCACCCGTTGTGGCACAGGCTGCCGACGGAAAGCCCCTTCTGCGCGCCGTCCCCCTTGATCTGAACAACACCGGCGTTCTTGAAGAGGTGAACACCGCCCTTTCCGATCTCACCGACGCAGTGGTCCCCTCCGTGGTCAGCATCGATACCACCACCGAAGTCAACGTATCCCGCGTCGTCCCCGCCGACCCGTGGGGATTGTTCGGCGTTCGCCGGAACCAGCGCTACGAAGCTCCCGGCCTCGGCTCGGGAGTAATTGTTACGGAAGAAGGACACATCGTCACCAACCACCACGTCGTCGCAGGCGTCGACAAGATCAAAGTCACCGCGCACGACGGAAGCATCTACGAAGCGGAGTGGGTCGGCAGCGACCCCAACGTCGATGTCGCCATTCTCAAGCTCCTCCCGCCCGAGGGCGGCACTCTACCGAAATTCCGCCCACTCGGATTTGGGAATTCAGATCATGTCAGGGTCGGGGAAATGGTGCTGGCGGTCGGCAACCCCTTTGGACTGAACGAGACCGTGACCCGGGGAATCATCAGCGCAAAGCAACGCGAGCTTAGCGACGGGTCGAATGAGTACTTCCAGGTCGACGCCGTCATCAACCCCGGCAATTCCGGCGGCCCGCTCGTGAATGTGCGCGGGGAAATCGTCGGGATCAATGTCGCCATTTTCACCGGACAACAGGACGTTCGCGTCTGGCAGGGGATCGGCCTCGCCATTCCCGCCAACGAAGTGCGCGAGGTGTTCGAAGCGATCGTTCTCGGACGCCCGCTCATCCGCGGCTACATGGGTCTTGAGCTGGAGAACATTTCCCGCAACATCGCTCTCGCCCTCGGGCTGAGCAGCACCAAAGGTGCCGTCATCACAAACGTAGTCGAAGGTTCGCCCGCCGAAACGGCCGGCCTGAAACCCGGAGACGTGATCGTTCAGATCGCTGATAAAGAAGTCACCCGTGCCGAGGACGCACTGGCCCGGATTCGCTCCCGCAAGGCCGGTCAGGAAACCACTGTGCAGATCATCCGGAAAGGGAAGACCCTCGAAACCAATGTCGCCGTGATCGCAAAGTCTGACACAAACACCCTGCAGCTCCGCTCCGACATCTCCGCAAATGGGCAATCCATCGCCGAAGCCCTCGGAATCCAGGTCGGAGACCTCACTCCACAGCAGCGAATGGCACTCGGCCTGCAGGAAAACAACGCCGCCATCATCATCACCGATGTCAAAGACGGCTCCCAGGCCGCCCAGCAATTCCGCCCCGGCGACCTCATCCACCGCATCAATCAGGATCCGGTCACCGACGTGCAAACTTTCTACGACGCCCTCGGCTCACTCCCCCAGGACAAACCGACCGTGATGTATCTGAGTCGTGGGGGCAGGATCATCCGGGCTTTGTTGCATCCGTGATCGTGCCGGAACATTGCCAAGTTCCTCTACTTCTTTTCCGGTCAGGGGTATTCCTCCACAGACAGGAGGCGCTTGAAATGCCTCAGGGTGACAATGCGAAGCTTCGCATTTTTGCCATGCTGATCCCGCAATGCGAGCAGCTGATTAGTATCCGAACGGATCAGGGTAATGGTTGAGACGGCGCCACCATCGGCTCGTACTGATACCAGGTCGTGTTTTCTCGCGCGCAGAGATTTCACTTTTTTGTTGATGGGATCAACAACAAGCCCGTCGCGTTTTTTAGACCATTCTATTACTTCTATGGTCCCTGCAGTCTCCACCGGTCCTTCCGCGAGTTGTCGACCGCCGGCGAACCACGCTATCGCCATCCCGATCAAGAAAAGGACAAGTGCCACCCGCAATCTCGCGATGCGTGTTGAAGCAAAAGGCAGAGCAATCAGACTCAGTCCGACGACGATGAGAAAGCAAAGCGTCGCGGTGAAAATCAATCCCAACTGAAACCAATTCCCGGAAGTCAGTTCAAGCGCGGCAGGAATAATAAGGGTGACCGGCACAAGAGCGAGCAGGGTGGCACCGGCTATGATGGAAATAGCAGTTCGTTTTGTGGAACTACCCTTCATTCCAAATCATGAGCAAGCGGTATATCTCTGCGACAATTTGTTGTTCGCGGGTCCGACGTCGATTCTACCTTCGGCTTCCACATTTCCGGCTTCGGAGTCCAATCTCCTTCTCCTAGGAAATCCCTGACAAGATCAGCAAGGGAAATACCGAAACGATTCTGGCAAGCCGACTCTCCTCCATCGCTCCAATTGGAATCAGCAACAAAACCCAACAATTCAGATCGCGGTGCTCGCAAATCGGATTCCAGCTTTCTCCAAAGCACCTGAGCAAGATTGTAGGACAGTTCGAAACTGTCTCCGTGAATTTCCCAGGACCCGCCACTCCAGAACTGCTGAACAGTCTCGGCATTCCAATGCGCCGCGTGCTTGTCGTATATTTCGCGATCGATGTGAAAAACAGGCGATCGGCAAATTTCCTCTTCCATCCGCATGGCGAGAGCTTCATTCAACCAGATTGGTAGGGGAAGGTGCTCCACGAGAACGTGGGTCATCTCGTGGACAAGAGGAGAGCGAAAAGCCGATAAATCCGTCGCTGGAACTGCAAAATGGGTGTAGCCGGAACTAGTGATACACATACCACCGCTCATAGGATGAACTCCTTCCCCATGAAAGTGGGAGATGTAATTGTAGTAGTGATCGATCGTATCGAACACGAACACCACATGCATTCCATACCCTGAATCGTTCGCAACACCTTCCAGATTCTTCAAGATAGCAAGCAGTGAACGATCCAGAAACTTCGACGTATCTCGAATCAGGCGTTTCGGCAAAGCACTGACGATGAGAAAGTTTTTCGATTCAGAGACAGCATAATTCGTCCCGCTACACTCACAAATCTCCTCCGCCCAAGCTCGGGCCAACTCACACCATGTTTCGTGCCACTTAGATTCGGGATATCGATCTTCTACGAGGGAATTGATTTCCTCCCAATTCGGATAGCAAAATCCACTTTCCTTTTGGAAAAAAGGAGAGAATTCAGGTGAAAGTCCCATCACCCCATCACCTCAACCGCCTTCGCGATCACGGCGTCAGCCTGATCCCCGATATT
>JAKSBG010000505.1 GCA_022361255.1 Verrucomicrobiales bacterium | reverse complement strand
GTTCAGGCCCCGCATGGAATTCCCCCTCAACAGGATGTCGCGGGAAACGGAGTGTTCCGTTTCCATTGTCCTGTTTTGCACATGCGACACTAAAGACCGATGAACGCGAAAAAGTGGTAAGTGGTTGTGTCTGCACAATTTTTCGCCATGTGCCTAATCCTTGAACGATTGGGGGGGTGATGGCATTCTAGTAGGACAAGTCGATTTTTCTCCGTGAAAACAATTGATTACGGCGCGCTGCGAAGTGCTCTCATTAGTTGTTTTGTGGTTTCGATCGGGCTGATCAGACCGCTGCTGCTCAGCGACATGATGCTTGTTCTTTGTTAACGTGCGCGGCCTCGTCGCGTTGTTGAATAGAACATCCGGCAGGGTGGCTGACGGTCATCATGGCCGCGGCAACGGGGAAGGTGAGGGGCAGTATGGGCAATCCGGCATTCAGCCGCATTCTGGGCGCGGCTATGGCGTTGTGCGCCGGGTTGGGTATTTCTCAGCCGGCGCTGGCGTCATCCCCTGCGCCGTCGGCAGACCCATCTGCGGCCACGTCTGACGCTGCGCCGGCACCACTCCCGTCGCGGGCTGAGTCGCCGCGTTCCTGGCGCCTGCTGCGGGACCGGTGGACCGCCAGCGATGAGCAGGCCTATGAGGATTTCATCACGGCTATCGGTGAGAGCGATTGCCGCACCACCGACCAGTGCCTGAAGCATGCAGCCAATGTCTATCGCGGCCGCAATCCCAAGGGCGTGCGCTTTTATGCCGATTGCGCGGACCTGCCTTACACGCTCCGGGGCTACTTCGCCTGGATGAACGGTCTGCCTTTCGCCTTTGCCAGCGCCGTGGCGCCCAACGGCTATACGCGCGACATCCGCTATGTGGCGGCGGGCAACCGGGTGATCGAGAAGACGGCGGTGATCAACCAACCGGGGCAGGTGCCGGCGGATGGGCCGCTGATGCTTCAGCGCATCTCCAATTACGTCTCCTCCGCCATGTATCGCTACCACCCGGAGGAAAAGCGCGGCATTGCGGCGGATCACTATTCAGCCAGCGTCGCGCCGCAATCGATCCGGCCTGGCACCACCATCTATGACCCCAACGGGCATCTGACGGTGGTCTACCGCGTCGATCCGGACGGCCGCATTCACTACATCGATGCGCATCCGGACAATTCCATTACCCGTGGTGTCTATGGCCGCAAGTTCGTGCGCTCCCGGCCGACGATGGGGGCAGGCTTCAAGAACTGGCGGCCCCTGCGCCTTGTCGGCGCGACCCGTGCTGCGGATGGCAGTCTTGTTGGCGGCCGGTACGAATATGCGGCCAATAGCGAGCTGCCGGATTTCTCTGTCGATCAGTATTACGGCAATGTCGCGCCCAACCAGTCCGCGTGGAATGCGGGCGGCTTTGCCTTCAACGGCCAGCGGATGGATTACTACGACTGGGTCCGTGCCGCGGTGGCAGGCCGCAACCTCGTCTATGACCCGCTTGTCGAGACGCGCAACATGATGCGGTCGTTGTG
>JAKSBG010000198.1 GCA_022361255.1 Verrucomicrobiales bacterium | reverse complement strand
GTCAGAGATAATTCCGGCACAGATGAGGAGCGCGGTGCCCTGAGTCGGTTCGATGCTGTGGGTTCGAAATCCGTTTCCGACGATCGTGCAGGTGGATCCGACCGTTTTGTTGATGAATTGAATCGGCTCTTTCGTGACCAGGTTTCCGCTGAGCCTGTGGTGATCGATCACCTCGATGATTTCCGCTTCGTCGGCTCCCGAAACGGCCTGGGAAAATTCATTGTGATCAACAAGGACGAGTCGGGTGCGAGTCGGGTTGACGAGGTCGGTGCGCGAGAAAACGCCGATGAGTTGATTGGTTTCCGCATCGCATACCGGGAAGAGTGCCTGGCGCCGTTCTGATTTGATTCGTTCCTTGATCGTTTGAATCTTCACCTCCGGTTTGAAGGAGATGAACTTGCTCGAAATCGCGTTTTCAATCGAGCGCGCCCCGCGAATCAGTTGGGTGGTTGAAGCGGTATCGTGTCCGGTTACAAGAATGGCGGTCCCCTTGGTTTTTGCGGCGTGAAGAATCGCCTCGGAAGGTTTGAATCCGCTGGTTATGACAAGGCACTGAACCCCGGCTTCGACAGCGTGAAGCTGCACGCCGACGCGGTCGCCGGTGATGATGAGCAGCTCGCCACTGGGGAGATTTGCGATGCGGTCCTGCATGACCGGTTCAGAGGAACCCGCCACCATCATGAGCATTTCTTTTTCCTCCCCGCAATCGTTCTGATCGGTAACAATTTCCGCTTCGAGAACTTCAGCGATATTTTTGATCGATGTCTTCACCCGGCGGGCCCCGTTGTTGCCTTTTTCCATTCTGGGAATGAGGAGCTCAAGCAGATCCTGCAGGGCAAGCATTCCGATCAACTGGTCATTTTCATCGGTCACCGGAAGACTTCGGAAGCCGAAATCGGTCATCACGCGGTAGGCTTCGATCACAGTATCTGTTGACCGGGCAATCCGGGGATCGGGGCGGCAGAGATCACGGGCACGGAGGTAGACGTCACTCTTCAAAACCGGACGGGAGATACCGGCCTGCGCCAAAACCCATTCGGTTCGCGTGTTGGGTGGTCCGCAACAGGCAGGAACGGCTGTAGGAATGCGGGTTTGACTGAGCAACTCGGCGTAGGCGATCGCCGAACAGATGGCATCCGTGTCGGGATTTTTGTGTCCAAAAACGTAGACGGGCGGTTCCTGGGGAGTCGCTTCGGCTTCAGGCGAGGAGGTGGTTGTCTCGTTCACCCGATAGTTTCGGTCAGGTTGCCTAAGTTTCGACTGAAATTTTACCGTGCTGCCGTTTCCGGTACAGAACGGGCTTTGGGTGAAATAGGGAAGGGGGCTGCCCTGAGAAAAAACAACAGGGTAGAGTCGATGAGCAGACAGGGTAGGGTTATCGACCGTACCCTGTTGGATCCGTTGCCGGTGGCGTTCAGCGTTTCGGTGCGACTTCTTTCTCCCACCTGGCGAGTTTCTTCTTCAGTCGTTCCAGCTTCTTCGCAGCGCGCTCTTTCTCCAGCTTGTTCTTCGTCTCGGTGGGATCCTGCTTCAGATTGAAAACCCATTCTTCGGTTTCGCCGTCTTCGATTTTTTTGATGTATTTCCAGTTTCCGTCACGGATGGCGCGCCACGTTTTTTCGCCCCTTCTCGCCCGCCAGTAGAGGGTGCGTTTGGCGGGTTCTTTGCCGGCTGCGGCTTCCCCCAGAAGATCAATGCCCTCGAGACCTTCCGTATCTGCGTTGGCGGCGGAAAGAAAGCTGTGGGTGAGATCCATGAGGCTGCCGACTTGCGCCGATTCGCTGCCGGGCGTGATGACACCGGGCCACTTCGCGACGAGGGGAACGCGGATTCCTCCTTCGAAAACGGTTCCCTTATAGTCCCGCCACGGTGTGTTGAGACCGGGTTTCATTGCTCCGTGATCGCTGGTGAAGACGACGATGGTATTTTCGGTCATGCCGTGTTTTTCGAGCGCTGCAACAACGTCAGCGACGGACTTGTCGAGAGATTTCATCATTTCGACATAGGTTTC
The DNA here is from genome assembly GCA_022361255.1 of Verrucomicrobiales bacterium. GTDB lineage: Bacteria > Verrucomicrobiota > Verrucomicrobiia > Verrucomicrobiales > DEV007 > Arctic95D-9. The sequence goes on along the minus strand of JAKSBG010000198.1, from coordinate 847 downwards.
GCGGGTTCCGGTGGTCCATTCCTCTTCACTGGGGAGGCCGCCGTCGTCGTCATCCGGTCCTTGAAACGGGAAGTGCGGCGCGGCGTGGGGAAGATAGAGGAAAAACGGTTTGTCCGGTTCGGCAGCCCGCTCTTCGAGAAAGGCGAGGGCGTCCTCGGTAATGAGATCGGTGGTGTAGCCTTCGCGCGTGATCGGATCGGTTCCGGAGAGGTAGACTTCGATATCAGACAGTTCCTTGTGCCGAAAGTAGTCGACGTTTCCTCCGAGAAATCCGACGAACTCATCGAATCCCTGTTTCAGCGGGGAGAATTTCGGTTCGTAGCCAAGGTGCCATTTTCCAAAAACCGCATTGTGGTAGCCTTGCGATTTGAGACCCGGCGCGAGGCGGGCGTATTCGGCAGGAAGGCCGAGATCGTTGTTTTCGGCGAGTCGAATCGCGTCGTCGTAGCGACCGACGTTTCCGGTACCGATCGCGCACTCCATTCCTCCGACGCGCTGAGGGTAGCGGCCTGTGAGAAAAGAAACGCGGGAGGGCGTGCATTCCGGCCCGAGTGCGTAGATGTTGGTGAAACGGATACCGTCCTTTGCAATCTGATCGATGGCAGGGGTTTTCACATCGGGTGCTCCGAAGGAGGAAACGTCGGCGTAACCCATGTCATCGGCGATGATGAAAACGATATTGGGTTTTTCTGCTCCCGCAGCGGTGAGGGCGACAAGAAAGGTGAGGAATGCGGCGAGAATTTTCATGTTCGGGATAGGAAAACGATTGTAGGAATCCCTTTTCTTTTTCTCAATCCTTATCCTTTTCTTTCGCGGCGATTGTGGAGAGAAGAGGGAAAAGGAAAAG
>JAKSBG010000379.1 GCA_022361255.1 Verrucomicrobiales bacterium | reverse complement strand
TGCCCGAAGCACCGCTCTGGGAGGTGATAAAAGAAAAATCCTACGGTTCGACGCGCGTCAGCTTTCTCCGTGTCGCCTGATCCATCTTCAAATTCATGCCCCGTCCGATCGTATTGCTCATCTACAACCTCCTGCTGCCAATCGTTTTGGCAGTCGGATTTCCGTCCTTTATTCTCAAAGGGATTCGGCGCGGGGGGCTTGCCCGAAATTTCCGCCAGCGTTTCGGATTCTTCTCACCTGAACTCCGTGATCAGCTCGCCGGGAAAAAGCCGGTCTGGATTCACGCAGTCAGCGTCGGGGAAATTTTTCTCGCTCTCAAATTGATCGAAGCGATTCAAGCACGGAGTCCTGACAGAACCATCGTGCTCAGCACCACAACAACGACAGGATATGCTGTTGCCTCAGAGAAAGCCACCGACCGTCTCCTCGTGATTCACAACCCCGTCGACCTACCCTGGATTGCATCCAAAGTCGCGCGCCTCATCGATCCGTCCGTCTACGTCCTCATCGAAGCCGAAGTCTGGCCCAATCTCGTCGGCAGTTTGAAAAAGCGCGGCGTGCCCGTCATTCTCTCCAACGCCCGGCTTTCCCCCCGATCGGCCCGTCGCTATGCGAAATTTCGCCCGCTTGTTGAACCCGTCTTCACCCGGCTGGACGCCGTCACCATCCCCTTCCAGGCGGACCGGGAACGCTGGAATGCTATCGGAATTCCGGATGAAAAGATTCACCTGCTCGGCAGCGTAAAATTCGACAGCACCTCCGCGGCGGGCGCATTGGAAGAGAAAGAAAAGGAACTCCGCGAATGGCTTTCCGAAACCGGGTTTCCCGGAAACGCCCGCGTGCTTCTCGGTGGATCCACCCACGATTCCGAGGAACTTCTTCTCGCCGAAACAGCCCGCGAACTGCAGGAGGAATACCCTGACCTGCAAACCGTCATCATCCCCCGTCATGCCGAACGCGGAAGCGCGATCGCAGAGCAGCTTCGCGAAGCGGGCTTCACCCCGATCCTTCGCGTCGACCCAACAGGGTTGAGTGGCGGATCCAACCCTGTCGAGTCGTCGACTCAACAGGGTTCCGTCTGGATCGCAAATACGACCGGTGAGCTGCGGGCCTGGTATCAGATCGCAGACCTCGTAGTCATAGGAAAAAGTTTCGGCGGAGAAGGCGGCCAGAATCCCGTCGAGCCGATTCTCGCCGGCAAACCTGTCATCGTAGGCCCGAACATGCAGAACTTCTCTGACGTCGTCGGAGACCTCTTGAGAGTTGAAGGACTCGTACAGGCGGAAGGCGTGGCGGCACTTTCGGAACATGTCAGGGAGCTGCTCAAAAATCCTGACACAGGGACGGCCATGGCCGCTCGAGGCGCTGATGCGATGGCTCGGCATGAGGGGGCGGCAGACCGTAATGCGGAAATCATATGCAACGCGGCCTGCGAATCACGGAACTAGGACCCGCAGTCAATCCCTTCCCCTCCCATTGGCCGGCTCCTCAAAACCTTCCGACAGACCTGAAACGCCGGATAGATTGAAAATCGCGATGAAATCATTGGAACAAGCGATTTGAAACCGGCGGGGAGACCGTGAATGTAGCGCCATGACGACCGATTGAGTTTTGCAGGCCGGACAAAGATCCCCCTCAATGACAAATCCGTCGCTGGACAATCGAGCCTGACTCGCCCACACTTTCACCCGTCCTGTATGTCCGGAATCGCTGATATTTTACAAACCTGGTGGCCTGTTCTCCTTGCCTATTTCGTCGGGGCGACGCCCTTCGGCTTTCTCGCCGGAAAGAGTCGCGGAATCGACATTCGTGATCACGGTAGCGGCAACATCGGAGCCACTAACGTGCTCCGGACACTCGGAAAGCCGATCGGGATCACGGTTCTGATTCTCGACGTCCTCAAAGGAATGCTACCGGTCCTGATCGCAATCTGGGCGGACAAGAATTCGCTGGTTCAAATCGCAACGGCTATCGGCGCGATCCTCGGACACAACTATACCTTCTGGCTCGGCTTCAAAGGGGGGAAAGGAATCGCTACAACCGCAGGCGCGCTTCTCCCGATCATGCCGATCGCGATTCTCTCGGCCATTGCCGCGTGGATCATTTCCCTGAAAATCACCCGGTACGTGTCAGTGGCTTCCATCGTTGCGGCAATCACCATCCCGGTTGCGCTTGCGATACGGGGGCTGATTTCCGGTGCATGGGATCTTCCGGTCTTCTGCCTCGGGCTGTTTGTCTGTGTGCTTGCGATCTGGAAACACCGGGCCAACATCGGGCGTCTCCGCCGGGGCGAAGAAAACCGGTTTGAAAAACGCACTTCAAAAACTTCCCAAGACTAATCATGAATATCACGAAAGCTGCCGTTCTCGGAGCAGGAAGCTGGGGCACCGCTCTCGCACTGGCCCTCGCTGATCGCGGACTCAACGTCATTCTTTTCGGAAACGAAGAATGCGTGTGCGACGATATTAACAACAATCACCGAAACGAAAAATATCTCCCCGATCTGGATCTACCGGAAAACGTCACGGCAACACTGGATATCTCTGAGGCCGCTGCTGCGGAATTGATCCTCCTCGTGGTTCCTTCCCAGGTCGCCAGGCTGGTGCTGCGCCAACTCGCCGAAGCCGGTGTCGCGAAAGAAACAATCGTCGTCAGCTGCACCAAAGGTATCGATCCCGAAACAGGCGAACTGATGCACGAGTTGGTCGAAGAATTTCTCCCTGACAATCCCGTCGCTGTGCTCTCCGGCCCCAGCCATGCCGAGGAAGTCGCCCGCCGCATGGCTACTCTCGCAACAGTCGGATCCGGGGACAGTACAGTCGCAAAAACCGTCCAGGACATTTTCACCCTTCCCTGGTTCCGCACCTACACCAGCAATGATGTCGTCGGCATAGAGGTAGGCTCGGTCGTGAAAAACATTTTTGCCATTGCCGCCGGAGCGGCTGACGGCCTCGGACTGGGGGATAATGCCAAGGCGGCGCTTGTAACGCGCGGGCTTGCCGAAATGACACGGCTCGGGGTGGCAAGAGGTGGAAAAGAGGAAACCTTTCGCGGTCTCAGCGGAATCGGGGACCTCATTGTAACCTGCTACAGCGAGCACAGCCGGAACAACCGGGTCGGCCGTTTGCTTGGATCGGGTAAGACTTTGCAGGAAGCAATCGATGCCATGAATCAGGTCGCTGAGGGCGTTCCCAATGCAAAAAACGCGTATCAAATGGCGCGCAAACTCGAAGTGCGAACACCGATCATCGATCAGGCCTACGCGGTTTTGTTTGAGGAGAAACCAACCGGGCTTGCACTGAAGGAACTGCTCGAACGCGACCCCAGGTCGGAACATGAGTAGGAAACGGAACCGTCTTATCCTCCCACCACCGCACTTTGCGGGACTGATATTCGCTTTTCTCCTCTTTCTCACATCAGGCTCCGAAGCGTGGGAGTATTCGACGGGAGAAAATATTATCGGGCGCCCGTTCGCTTTTGATTACGAAACAAAGATCGTTGATTTCTCGCAACGCGACTCCACAGAACTGCTTCGGGTGGAGGCAAAAGAATTGTCTCTCCGCAGCAAACAGCGGCTCCTCATCAACGAGGTTTTTCTTCGGAGTTATCCGGAGAACCCGGCCTTCCCGAAAGAAAAACTCTATCTCTTTGCCCTCGCCTTCTTTGCTCCGATGGCTGCTCTCATCATCGGGTTCTGGGTTGCTGGAATGTTGCTTGCGGGAAAAGTGAACCCGCTGCGCGCAGTCATTGGTTGCGTCGGCGGCTGGGTATTACTGAGCACCTTTGTCATCTTCTACCTTTTCTTTGCGGCGCGTCTTGGCGGGGGAAGCGGCACGATCCTGATGGGCTGCAGCATTGGCCTGGTCGCAATGTCCGTTTTTGTTTCAGCCGTTTACCAATGCGGAATTTTCAAAGGCCTCGCCATATTTCTCGCTCAGATTTTTGTCGCCGTTTTCTTGTCGATCGTAGGTCTGGCAGTAACGGAGAGCGTAATTGAGAAAGAGAAAGTCGAAGCGTTCTGGGACGAGTGGGTTTTTGAAAAGGTCGGAATGTTTTGAATTTGTGTAGGAGCGTCACACCCCGGTCGCGGGGGACCGCGACCCTCCAGAGGGGCTTCGACCGGGTTCAAATCAAAACCGGGAAGACTAGATCCCGTATCCCACCATCGAATCGCCTTCCCCGTGCTGGACGAAGTCTTCGATCGTGATATCCCGCAGCTTATTGTTCACTGCCTCTTCCGCTTCTCTGAGAAAATTTTCTATTCCGGCTGCACCAGCGAAAACCGGATAGTCGCCTTCATCGTGAAGAACGATCAGTTCGCCATCGACCGCTTCGATCACGTCGGCAGCGGAAATGAGCCGGCTCTCGCGCCCCAAGCGGTATCCTCCCCCCACGCCACGCTTGCTCTTCAACACGCCGGCACGCTTGAGAACCAGCAGAATTTGTTCGAGAAATTTGGTCGGAATTTTTCCCGCCGACGCCAATTCCTGCGCCTGCATCGATTTTTCCGGACCAAGGGTGGCAAGAATGGTCACAGCCCGGAGGGCATAGTCGGCTTTTCGGGAAATCTGCATCCTGTCGTTGTCCGAAATTACGGACGATAGGTAAAGAGTTGATCCGGGGAGGCTACCGCTTCCATTCCTTTTTCAACAAGAGCCGCAGCATATGCCCTCGCCACTTTTTCCTGCATGTTTCTCGTTAAGCGCCGCCCTTTTCGCGCTCGCTGGACCTGCTTGTGCGTGAGCTGTTCTGTACTCGCCTCAACCAGATCACGATTGGAGAGCCCATACTCCTCCAAAAAACGATCAAGCGGTTGAGGTCCGAAGTCCCGCTGCACATTCTCTGCTGAATCTTCCATTGTATACGAATCACGACATCTGGCGCGATTTCCGGTTTGCCACCGTCCAACCATTCGCTAACCGTTCGACCAGCCTATGACAACCCGAATTTTGCTTACCACGACAAGCTACCAGGATACACCCGGACCTCATCACGAACTGCTTGAATCTCAGGGATTCGAAATTGTTCGCGAACGCGGGCCGCTCCCGGAGGAAACAATGCTGGAACTGGCCGGGGAATTCGACGCTTTTCTCTGCGGGGATGACGCCATCACTCAGGCTGTGATCGAAAAATCGCTCCCCCGTCTGAAAGTAATCAGCAAGTACGGCATCGGTCTCGACAAAATCGATGTCGCTTTCGCCACCTCGCAGAAACTGCCCGTTCTCAATACTCCGGGTGTCAACCACACCACTGTGGCGGAGCACACCTTCGGTCTGCTGCTCGGTCTGACGAAAAAAATCCAGCAAAACGCCGTCGAAGTAAATGAGGGCAAATGGCAGGCCGGATGGAAGAAGCCGGTCGGGAATGAAATCATGGGAAAAACGATGGGTATCATCGGACTCGGCCGAATCGGGAAGGAAGTTGCGACCCGCGCGAAGGCATTCGGCATGCCGGTAATCGCATTCGATCCCTACTTCGACGAAGCATTCGCAGAAGAGCACGGGGTAAAGCGATGCGCATCGATGGACGAAGTGCTGACAGAGGCAAACGTCGTCAGTCTTCATTGCTTTCTCGATGAAAACACCCACGGCATGATCAATTCAAACAAGATCGCCGAGATGCAGGACGGTGTCATCGTCCTCAACTGTGCCCGCGGAGAACTGGTCGAAACCGATTGCATCGTGAAGGCTCTCAAAAGCGGTAAGGTGGGCGGATACGGTGCCGATGTGCTCGATACGGAACCGCCCGCTCCGGATCACCCCCTCATCGGGGCACCGAATTGCATTGTGACCAGCCACATTGCATCGAGAACTTATGAATCGGTCGAACGCCAGGCGTTGCGAGCCACCCACAACATGATCAACTTTCTCAACGGAGACGACGATTACATCCAGGCGAACAAGTGGTAAAGGGATGCGTTTCCCCCTGACCACGCCAACACTGTCCCTACCGCAAACCAAAAAGCTTTCCAACCTTTCACCACCTTACCCAACCAACCATGTCTCTTACTATTCGACCCGCTTCTGAAGTTGCTTTCGATTGCATTTCCCTCGGGGAAGTCATGCTTCGCCTCGACCCCGGCGAAGGACGCATCCACACCGCCCGGAAATTCGACGCCTGGGAAGGAGGAGGAGAATACAATGTCACCCGCGGACTGCGACGCTGTTTCGGATTGCGGACTGCGTGCGTGACCGCTTTTGCGGACAATCCGGTCGGTCGCCTCGTTGAAGATTTCATGCTTCAGGGCGGCGTCGACACGCAATTCATCCAGTGGCGCGACTACGACGGCATCGGACGGGAAGTTCGGAACGGACTCAATTTCACCGAACGCGGCTTTGGCATCCGGGGAGCAGTTGGTTGTCCGGACCGGGCAAATACCGCAGCGTCTCAGATGAAGCCCGGGGACATCGACTGGAATGACGTTTTCGGAAAGCACGGTTCACGCTGGTTTCATACAGGCGGGATCTTTGCGGCACTCAGCGAAACCACAGCCGAGATCACGATCGAAGCCTGCAAAGCAGCTCAGGAAAACGGAACGATCGTCAGCTATGACCTCAATTACCGGCCCTCACTCTGGAGCGCGATCGGCGGACTCGAGAAGGCGCAGGAAGTAAATCGCGAAATTGCCAGATATGTCGATGTTATGATCGGTAACGAGGAGGATTTCACCGCCTGCCTCGGCTTTGAGGTTGAGGGAGTCGACGAAAACATTCGCGGCATCGATGTTTCCAATTTCAAACGAATGATCGAAACCGCGGTGAAGGAATTTCCCAATTTTAAAGCGACCGCGACCACTCTTCGCGAAGTTCACACCGCAACGGTCAATGACTGGGGCGCGATCTGTTGGCACGACGGAGAGTTTTACGAGGCGACCCCTTATCCCGAACTCGAAATTCTTGACCGTGTCGGGGGAGGAGACAGCTTCGCATCGGGTTTTGCCTACGGCTTTCTCGCCCACAATGATCCGGAAAAGGCCATCAACTACGGAGCTGCCCACGGCGCTCTCGCCATGACGACTCCCGGCGACACGACGATGGCCTCCCTTGCGGAAGTGGAAAAAATCGTGGGCGGCGGTGGCGCCAGGGTGGTGCGATAGGACCTACCCTCCTCTCGCTCAGGCTTTTTTGCCGGTTCTGTCGACGTAGGGATATTTTTCCGGAAGTAGCTCGGAGAGGACGTCATAGACGCCTTCTTTTTCGTCCTTACCCATATCATCCCCCTCTTTCAAAAGTTTTTCGAGAATCGAAACGATCCTCGGGTGCCGTTCCGCATTAGACAGGAGAGATCCAAATGCAAACTCGGGCAGCTCTTTGTAAAGGGGAACGTAACCCTCCGGAACATCCACGCCCTCCGGGTTTTCAGGAGCTTCGACAAATCGAAAGCAGGTGACAATTCGCCGAATCGCACTTTCGGACCCGGTCGCATAGAAAAAGCCCCACAGCATGTCCAGGGTCGTTTTCTTATCCAGAGGCATCTCGAGAATTTTCTGTGTTTCCACTTTCTGTTGCTCATATTTTTCGCCGAAGGTCTCCGTCATCACTTCGTCCGCCTCTTTTGTGCGTGAGTAGAGAAGGCCTGTGAAAAAAACCTGCCGTTGCTCAGGGCTTAGGCCCGCAAGCCCGTCGAACCACGTTTTGACTTTATCGCGATTGGCTCGAACGACCTGACTGATGAAGGCAATCAGGGCAGGGCGAGCATGAATGTTCTCAAGAGTTCCGTCTTTGGCCCAGTCTTTCATCTGCTCCACAAATTTATCCGGTTGAGGGTTTTCGTAGTAGTACTCCAAATAGTCTTTTTTGCTTTCATCGGCGTAGCCGGGCAGCACGGAAAACAGAAGGCAGGGAATTGCCAAAATCAGCCCGGAGAAGGGTAAATTGCGTGTAGATTTCATAATTGGGGAAGTGAATCACAGAATACGACCCTCTGACCAGTGTGAATGTTGACTTTTCACTTGAAATTTCCTCAGAAAGGATACATTCCCGCTCACTATGGCAAAGAAGAGTTGGATAGCCCGAAACAAGCGCAAGGCCCGCACCGTGCAGAAGTATGCAAAATTGCGTGCCAAGCTCAAGGCGGAGAAAGATTATGAAGGTCTCACGATGCTTCCCCGTGACGCAAGCCCGACACGGCTTGTGAATCGCTGTGAAGTAACCGGACGCCGTCGCGGCTATCTTCGTCGTTTCAAGATGTCCCGGATCGCACTCCGCGAACTTGCCTCACACGGAATGATCCCCGGTGTTACCAAATCCAGCTGGTAAGACCGACCCGATTTTCAATTATACCGAATGGCGGAACTGGAGACAGTTCCGCTTTTTTGTGTCCGCAAAGCGAAGCCCCTCGCGGGAGCGGATTCTTGCAATTGCAGGCATTCGGCAGGATAGTGAACCATGCCACTCTACGAGTATATCTCTGCTGACCCGGAAAAGGGTTGCCGAATCTGCACCAAAGGATTCGAAATTCGCCGGCCGGTAACGCGTCCGCCGATGGAGACCTGCCCGCTGTGTAAAAATCCGGTCAAGAAGCTGGTTTCGAAAAGCGTCTCCTCTCCGAAAGTGTCCGGTCCCCTCTCTGTTTCTGACGCCAAGAAGGCCGGATTTACGGTATTGGAGAAGCGGGATGAGGGCGTCTACGAAAAACTGTAGTCTCGAAGATCAGCAAAGACGAAGATTCGGCCTTCTCAGAAGCAGACCGGGCGGGATCTACAAGGGGCCTCACCGTCTCGCCCTCCCGTAGCAAAATCCCGCACTACCAGGATCTGCTCACAAAAATCTCATTGCCCGCCTTTTGATGAACTTCGAAACCCACTCGTGTGAATTCACCGTGACGACCCGGGGGAAAGGGACCTACGAATTGACACAGGAAATTCGCAATTTTCTCGATGAAACAGGAATACAGAGTGGGCAACTGACCGTTTTCGTGAGGCACACCAGTGCCAGTCTCGTTATCATGGAAAACGCCGATCCCGAAGCGAGGACGGACCTTCATTCCTTTTTTGACCACCTTGTCCCCGAGGATCTCCCCTACCTCGTCCACACCTACGAAGGGCCCGATGACAGTCCCAGTCATTTGCGAATGGCTCTGACGAGAACAAGTGAAGTCATACCGGTCCACCAGGGCAAACTCGCTCTCGGAACCTGGCAGGGCGTTTTTCTTTTCGAGCATCGCCGAGCTCCCCATTCGAGAAGAATTACCTTATCGATTGTAGGAAGTCCCGGGTAGGGTCGCATCATTCCACCGGATCCATTCCCAGCCCCTCAGCAATGCGCAAAACGGCCGGTCTACGCAGCTTCATGAATATCCTGGTCGCAGCCACCATCGCGGCGTAGGCCAGAAGAACCCCCAGCAGGATCTTCCCGGCGTCGTGAAACAGAATGGGGGTAAACGGAGCTGCGAAAAGCACCGCTACCAGTACGGGCAGCACAATCATTCGTGTCAAAAACCGTGGCCTCGCCAGCAATCGCGTTCTCGTGAGGCGTTTGTTATCAGCATGATATTCCGTCGCAGTTACCAGAGCCCAGTTCCACAGCAAACCACGCTTCAGGATCAGATCGGTGCGCCCCGATGAATCAACCTGTGCTCCGGGATACGCTTCCGAAATCCCCGCCAGCAATTCATCCCGCCCCATTCCGTTTTCACTCCAGAACGCCTTTTCGTCTCCCAGTTTCCACCACCCCGAAGCAACCGTTTTCCAGGCAGCAGAGGAAAGAACTTCAAGCCCCCTCGACCACTTCATGTGCTTCCAGCCACGCAGAAGGCGAACTCCGCTTCTCAAAAGTCCTTGTGCCAAAACCAGCCCCGTCAGCGTCCACCGGGCGGCAAAGCTGTCATATTCGCGCTCGAGCGGTGCGCGCTTCGCCCGGCTTCTCGCGATGCGCACCGACGCATAAATCATCAACGCCGCCAGCAGCCAGCCCGACCAGTGGAGGAATCCCGCCCCGATTGCGATCAGAACAAACACCCACCACAGCACATGCAAAACCACCCCGCCAAGTCCCGAACCGCTGTCAGGGTAAATCAGTTGGAAGGGTTCGTATCCGAAATGGCCGTGATAAACAAACCCTCCCCCAGGCGCCTGGGGCGTGTAGACGTGCCCGTTCCAAACGGCTCCTCCCAACCCGCGAAACCGCTTCGAATGCAGAGGCAGTAGCATCGCCTCCGCCTTGCCATAGCCAATCTGTTGTTTCAAATATGCCTTCGGGGTAAACCGCCGGTGGTGCCAGACAAAAGCAGCGGCGTGAAAACCCAGCTCGTATCCCGCTTCCAATACGCGCCAGCAGAAATCCACATCGTCCCCTGCTGCCCAAAAGATCGGGTTGAAGCCTCCGATCTCTTCAAAAACCTCTCGTCGAACCGCCAGGTTGCACCCCGGCAAGTGCTCTGCCCGCGTATCAGAGACAAGAACATGACTCGGACCGCCCGGAGCTGCAATGATCCTCGCCTGCATTTCCGATTCCGGAGCCGGCGGAATATTCGGCCCACCGGCACAGCCGAGATCCGGGTCTTCGAGAAACTGCTTCGCAATCCAGGTCAACCAGTCTGCTTCGGCGATGCAATCATCGTCGGTGTAAACAAAGACATCTCCTTTCGCCTCCCCCGCCCCGATATTCCGTGCCGCGCTGAGACCAACATGCTCGATCAAAATTTCCCGAATCGAATCATAGGTCGCTACAATCTCGGAAACCCGCTCATCACTTCCGTCATTCACCACCAACACTTCATAGTCAGGATAGTTCAGCACAGAAAGCGAATCGAGGCACTCCACCAGGGTCGCGCTGCCCTTGTAGGTGCACACAATTACCGAAATCTTCGGCCCCTCAGCCAGCTCCACGACGTCGGAAGTCCGTGAAAGCGGCTCCCAGCATTCTCTCACCACATCGAGCGACGGTCGAGGCGTGCCGTCGCGTCGCATGAATCCAAAATCGTAGTCCTCAATCGTCTGCCCGCCGCGTTGCCAGAGATCTGTCCACGAGAATATCGTCGTTCCCGTCGCGCCGGACAGACAGGCCTCCTGCACCTGCCATTCCAGCATTTCTGCCTGCGTCAATTCCCCGTGCGTCTGCGCGTCCACACCAAACTCTGAAATCAGCAGTGGCTTGTTCCCCGCCAGATTCTGCAAGCGATTCAAATACGCCGCGTAGTCATCCCGGTTCTCCAGGTAGATATTGAAAGAAACGAAGTCCTGATTCCCGGGAATCAAATACTCCGTGCTCGGATAATTCGCATAGGAAAAAAGCGCATCCGGATCATTCGCCCGACCGACCTCAATCAGGTGCTCGATCTGCTCGCGAACCTTGCGACGTCCCATCCAGCGAACCAAGGTCGTTTCGATTTCATTGGCAACGAAATATCCTGCGAGAGCCGGATGCCCCCGGAATTTCTCTATCGTCTCCAGCAGCAAATCTTCCGCCTCAGCCAGTTCCCCTCCTCCTCGCAGAAAATCGACGTGTTGAGACCAGGGCAGCGTGATAAACACCCGAAGCCCAACCCGTGCGCACTCGTGGAGAAAATCCAGAGTTGGAATCTCGTATACCCGGATTGCGTTTGCTCCGAGTTCCTTTCGTATTCTCTCCAGTTGATCCTTTCCCTCATCCGGAAAAGCCCCTGCCGGAAACGGCCCGAAAGTGACCGCCTTCAGAAAGACAGACTGGTCACCGGAACGAAAATGCTTACCCAGAACCCGCAACGGGTCCTCGATCGAGGAAACAGGAATATCGCGATCAGTCATGCAGGCAGGGAAACCCGGGCGGGAACAAAACAGGGTAGGATCAATGACCCAACAGGGTATGGACGTAGAGTCAACAGGGTTTAGTCAAAAGTGTATGCCCCACCGGCCCAATCCCCCGTCCCCGGCGACTCTACACCTCCTTCCCGATCAAACCTGCCATCTCGAGACACGGAGGACCGTGCCCCTCCAAGCGGAGGGTCGCCGTCCCCGGCGACTCCCTGTCTCACCCCTCTCCGTCAATATCGATCCGACTTCGCAACGACCTGGAATTCATCCTCATACACGATCATCCCCGGCTTGTCCGTGGTGAGGGTCGCTACTTCCAAATCCGCATCCTCGAGAATGGCAATCATGTCCCGAAACACCAGGATCCATTCCTGCGCCTCCGGCGTCGTTTTGAACCAACACACGCATTCCGGACTCCATCCCGCCCCCTCAAACGGCGGACACGGCAGGCCATCATTCAACTTCTCAAAAAGCTCCGACGAATGCTCGATCTGATAATCAGGCAACCGTCCTTCTTCACCGGCAATGCGCAAGCTCGCGACCACACCCGTGCAGCGGTTCCTGTCGGTGTGATCCGTTCGGACAATGAATCGAATGAACTTTGCCATGTTCAGGGAAGGAAGCCAAAAAATCGCGTTCCGGCAGCTAAGAAACTGTTTTTCGACTGATTCGTGAACTTATTCATCTCTATCCCGCTCCATCGTACCTAAACAGCAAATATTCGAATGTTCGATAGATTGATACTTACTCAGAAATCCGAACGTCTCCCCCGAATCCGCTGGACACTCCGACGATCCCGTCTTTCCCTTTCCTTCCCCGCACATGAAATTTCTCCACACCGCCGACTGGCAGCTTGGCAAACCCTTCGCCCGGATTACGGATCCGGACAAAGGCGCAAAGGTTCGCGCCGCCCGAATGGAATCGATACGAAAAATTGCGACTCTGGCCAAAGAGCACGAGGTCGATTTTGTTCTCGTAGCCGGTGATCTGTTCGACTCGGCCACGCCGGAGAAAAGCGTCGTATCGGCTGCCTGCAGTGCGATCGGGGAAATCGGAGTTCCTGTTCTCGCGATTCCCGGCAATCATGACCACGGAGGTCCGGGAAGCCTCTGGGAACAGGACTTTTTCCAGCAGGAAGCTGCGAGCCTTGCCCCGAACTTCCGAATCCTTCTGGAACGGGAACCGGTTGAACTCGACGACGCCGTTCTCTTCCCCTGCCCTCTTCTGCGCCGCCACGAATCGGACGATCCGACCGCGTGGATCCGGAATTTCGATTTCCCAACTCTCGAGAATCCTGCCAAAACAAGAATCGTTCTTGCTCACGGCAGCGTGCACGGATTCGACAGCGCCGGCATCGACGGGGAAGTCGAAAGCGGCTCGCCCAACCTGATCAGTCTCGATCGATTGCCGGAGAATGAAATCGACTACATCGCTCTCGGTGACTGGCACGGAACGAAGCAAATCGACGACCGGAGCTGGTATCCGGGAACTCCGGAAATCGACCGCTTTCCCAAAGGCTCCGGCAACCGTCCGGGCAACGTTCTCCTCGTAAACAGCAGGAGAAACACCGCAACGGAAGTCGAAACCATCGCGACTGGAGAGCTCGGATGGCATTCGCTGGATTTTTCTTTCACCAATGAGGATCTCGACCGTCTTGAAAGTGAGCTGGAGGAGCGCATTGGAACGAAGGCAGGAGAAGACCTGCTCCTCCTCGAACTTTCCGGCTCCCTCGGTATCGACGCTGCTGCCCGGCTCGACAGGCTCATTGAAACGCTGGAAGCGAGGCTGCTCAGGCTCAAGTTGAGAAACCGGACCCGTCTCGCTCCGAATGAGGACGAAATCGCCGCGCTTTCGGAACGGCCATCGGATCCTCTGATTGCCCGCGTCGCCGGTTCACTGATTTCCGACGCAGCCGGCGATGATGAAAATGCCGAAATCGCCAGAATCGCTCTGCGAGAACTGCACGCCGCAATCGAAGGTCAGTAGTCAGAAAATTTCCGCCGACCGGCTCCCATGAAACTTCTCACCGCCACTGTACGAAACTACCGAATCCACCGCGAAACCACGGTCGATTTTTCCGACAACCTGACTTTGATCGGCGGAAAAAATGAGACCGGAAAAAGCACTCTCGCCGAAGCAATCCACCGGGCGCTTTTCCTCAAATCGACAACCGGAGGCAAGGCACACGAGGAAATGGTTTCGGACACCCACCCCGGAAATCCCGAGGTGGAAGTCCGTTTTTCCGCCGAAGGCAAAACGTGGCACCTCACGAAACTCTTTGCGAAGGGAAAAGGGACAACCACTCTTTCCAGCGACGGCGGAAACACTCTTTCAGGGCCGGAAGCGGAGACAAAGCTCGCCGCCCTGATCAAAGTCGAAGAACCTACCGGAGGTGCCGGAGGAGTGAACCAGGCGAAAGCCGAATGGGCGCATTTGTGGGTATGGCAGGGTTCCGGAGGGGATGATCCGTCGGGGCATGCAGCATCTCAGCGCGACACTTTGTTGTCCCGCCTCAAGGAGGAAGGAGGCGGTGCCGTAATGCAGAGCGAACGGGACGCTTCCGCCGCCGCAAAATTTCAGGGTGAATACGACCGTTACTTCACCGGCGGGGGAAAAGTGAAAGCCGGTTCGCCACTCCAGCTTGCACAACAGGAAGTCGAAGAAGCCGAAAGCGATCTGGCCGAAGCACAGGATGCCTTCACCCGTCTCGAAACCGCAGCGGCCCGGGTTCGCGACGCGGAGGACGTTCTCAAGGGAGGAGATCAACAACTCGAAGCGTTCCGCAAAGAACTTACCAACGCGAGGGAGAAGGAGAAACAGGCCGCAAAAATCCAACACGAAATTGAAAAACAGGAACAGGCTCTCGAATCAGCTGCCGGAGCGGTCAATCAGTTCACCAGAGCACAGGAGGAAGTGGACAGCCTGACCGAACGGATCAAACGCCTCGAGGCCGCACCGTCCAGCGAAGCCGTCACCAGCGCCGAGGCCGCTCTGACAAAAGCTAAAAAGGAAGCGAAAGAATCCAGTCTTATCGCCGAGAAAGCCGGAGAAAAACACGCCGCCCTCCGGGAGCGGCGTGAACTCGCCGAGGCATGGGGCCATTTTCTCAACAACCAAAGCACTCTCGCCGAACTCGAAACGAAAAAGAAAAAGGTCATCGCCCTCACACAGAAGATCGACGCGATCGATGAGGCGCTGGCCCGGCTTCCTGCCATCGACGAAGCAGCCTATCGCCGATTGCAGAGTGCGGAAGAAACCGCTGCCAAGTCCGCCGCCGTTCTCGAGGCCATGTCCACCGGCGTCGAAGTCCTCAAAGCGGAGGCAAAGATTAGTGTGGGAGAAGAGTCACTCTCCGTCGGGGAATCCCGAGTCCTTGATGCCGAAACCGAAATCTCGCTCGGCGACTCTTGCTGCCTCCGGATCACACCAGGCGGTGGGACAGGGCTGGATGAGGCCCGCCTCGCCACGAATGACGCCATTCGAAACCGGACTGAGGCATTTCGTTCGGCAGGTGTCGACACCCTGGAGAAGGCCGGGGAGGTTCGCGCGCAGCGACTCGCCAAAGAGGAGGAACGTGAAACCCTGAATCGGGATCTTGCCTCCCTCCAGGCCGGAAACCTTGATGAAGAGATTCAGGAAACCACCCGGCAGCTCGCCACCTACGATGAGGAGGTGAAACGCCGTTCTCCGGGAGTAAAAGACTTTTCTCCCCCCGATTCCGTCGACGCTGCACGGGACCTTTTCACCAGCCTTCGCCACGAGATTGCCGAGGCAGAACTGGTGCATTCCACGGCAAACGAAAATGCCAGTTCTGCCCGTGCCGCAGCAGAGTCTGCCGCAGCCAAGCTGGAGGAGGCAAGAAAATCGGCCCGCGAGGACGAGCGTCGCCTGCAGGAAGCAAAAACGACCTGGAAAATCAAATCCGAACCGCTCGGAGAAGAAAAGGACCGCGCCACCGTCCTGGCCGGATTGCAAAAAGCGAAAGCAGATGCAGAAGCTCAACTTCGCGAAAGCCGGGAAAAATTCTCCGCGCTTCTCCCTGAGTCCATTCAAGCTGATATTGAGCGCCTCACTCGAGCGGAGAAGGAAAAGAACGATGCCCTGTCGACAGCGAGGGAGCAGCGCGCATCCGCCTCGGCCCTACTGCAAAACGACGGCACTCTCGATCCGAGCGCAACACTCGCCGCCGCACGTGCGAGACTCGAATCCGCACAGGAACACCATCAGTCCGTCGAAAGGCATGCGAATGCGATTCGGTTGCTCCGGGATCGATTCGCGGCAGAACAACAGCACCTGTCCGAGCAGTTTTCCCAACCTCTGGCGGACGCCGTCACGGGATACCTCCGTCAAATCTTCGGCCCCGGTGCAAAGGCCTCCGTATTCATTGATGACGGACACATCGGGAAATGGCAAATGACACGCGACAACGGAACCTTTTCTTTCGAAGATCTCAGTGGCGGAACACGGGAACAGGTAGCAGCAGCGGTTCGCATCGCTATTGCCGGACTGCTGGCGGAGGATCACGGGGGGAGTCTGCCAATTGTTTTTGACGACGCTTTCACCCATTCCGATCCGGAAAGAATCCGCGCCCTTCATCGCATGCTGGATCTTGCTTCGAGAAATGGCGTGCAAGTCATCGTGCTAACCTGCGATCCACAGGATTACGAAGCACTCGGAGCAAAAACTGTTTCCCTGTAGCCGTTGTTTGATACCGCGAAATGGGTGCGGTTTCGTTGTAGCGTCCATTCCGGACCTACCGGGGACGGCTACAGCTGCTCCACTATTTCTGCTTTTTCGGCACCTGGTATTTGATCCAAGTGGAGGATGTCGTTCCCCAAATCGCGTCTCCGGCGAAATCGTGGCCCGAGTACTTTTTCATGAATTTCGCGCCTTCGAACCACGGCTTTGGAATCTCCACAACCCTTGACTCTGTCCCGGCCTCGCGGAAATGAATAAAATCATGAACCGCTCCCGGGGTATCACAGGAACTCCAGTCTTCTGAATCTGCCTGCGAAACGAAAGCCACCTTTCCGTCAAGCAATCCGGTCACGCCGAAATATTTGGATCCACCGTGACGCAGACGATTGTTGGCAACATGGAAAACGAGCCAGTCGCCCGGCCTCACCTCCAACTCCGCCTTCTCCGCTGTCGCTCCAAACCGGTCCAGCACCATGCGACGCTCGTGGCGCTGGAGACGGCGCCCGTTGTGATAGATCTCGGTGACGAAATCTTTGGCCACAATCACGAGGGTGTCTGAGCGCAGATTTCTTTTTGCTGCAACCATCCGTTTCGGCGGCTCGACCGGCTCTCTCTTCCGCGTCTCCCGTCGGGGATCTTTCTCGACCTTGTGCGAGAGTTTTTCCGCCGGGATGGGCGAAAACTCTTTCTGTCCGGGAGGCTGCCACTCCACTTCGATCCCCTGCGTGCCACCGCGTCCTTCGACAAATCCCACGGATCGAATCGGAAACCGTCCGCTCTTGAGTTGCACCGTTTTCACCCGCGACCCACCGTCCATGAAATGACAAACGATCCGGTCATCAATCCACAACTGATTTCGATCGTAGTAGCTGTTAGTGCGAAAGCGATACTCCCCTTCCTGCGAAATCGTGATGTATCCACTCGCGATCGCGTTCCGGTCGGTCTCGTGCTTCCAGCCTGACAAAGTGTGAATCACAAACGGTTTCCCGACCGGTTCCCCAAACTCTTTCGGCTCGACAAAAACGTTATCGCGGTCTGTTTGCTTTTTGTGACGGGAAAACTCACGTACCAGCAACCCTTCTGCATATTGAAAAGGTAGCGGTTGAGCAACCAGTAACGTTGGCAGGAAACATGCAACAGCTGCAAATGAGATCACCGTTTTCATGTCGCTATCCTCACACCGCCGATGATTCCTGCCCACTGCAAAGTTGTAAAAAGAGTATCAGGGAGCTGTCTTGTCCTCCTCGTCGGGATTCACTCCGAGCGCCTTCAGGACCGCCTTCAGTTTTTTCTCCTCCGCCTTCAAAGAAGGGGCAGTTTTCTCGATATCGGCCATCACTTTATCTGCGGCCAGGCACTTGTGATACTCAGGCGATCCCTGAACAACGGGGCGGGTTTTGTTATATGTGAGGGTGTTGATCACATTGAGAGCTTCCCGATAGCGCGCCCGGTCGGCGTCCATTTCAGCGTGCACTTCGGCCAGTTTCATTTTTGCTTCGAGAATTTCCTTCGACTGAAACGCTTTCGCATCCGCCTTCGCCATTTCTGCTGAACTCCCACCCTGGGACGGAGCCGGATCATTTGATTTAACGAGACCGGCAGGAGCCGGGGAAAAGCTGAACCCGAGCGCGCCGGGATCCAGCTTGCTGTATTCGGCCGGCTCGTGAATCACACCTTTTCCCTCGTTAGCCAACAGGGTGGCCTGCTTGCGGACCTCGGCACGAGTC
Organism: Verrucomicrobiales bacterium; assembly: GCA_022361255.1. GTDB lineage: Bacteria > Verrucomicrobiota > Verrucomicrobiia > Verrucomicrobiales > DEV007 > Arctic95D-9. The sequence continues at coordinate 7,781 of JAKSBG010000379.1, read as the reverse complement.
ATCGCGAAAACCTCCATCAGGTTTTTTCCCGGCATCTTCATGTGGCGGGAAAGAACTGCAGTGAACAACCCGTCATTCGCCTGCTCTCCCTCATCCGCAGAATAGCTGATCAGCATCCCCGACGGAGCCGTCACCCGCGCCAATCCGCTTTCGGATCCAACGACAGACCGTGTTCCGGAAGGCCCCTCAATATCAATTGGATTGTCACGGCAGGCATCAAGAATCACGAGTTTGAGCTTCGCTTTTGTTTCCTCGAGGTCATCGAGGACTTTTCGCATCGCCAGCGACTCGTAGTAAAAACGCTCTTTCACACGGCGAACCGATTCGTCCGGCGCTGCCTCAATTCCGGTGTCTTTCAGCAGCAGGTAGTTCTCGCCGTGAAACTCTATTCCATGTCCCGCGAAATAGACGATGGCACACTCTGCCTGCTCTGCTGCAGTGATGAACTGATCCATCGTCCGCGAAACGTCCTCTCTCGTCACATCCTTCAGCAGCATGACCTGAAACGGCTCGGGAAGGGAACGTAAGGTATCAGCAATGAGTTCCGCATCCGAGACAGCGACCCGCAACTGGGCACTGGCCGGCAGTTTCTCGTATGTGTCCACCCCGATCACCAGCGCGACACGCCCTCCCGCTGCGGAGGCAACGGGAGAGAAAAACAGCAAACTGAACGCTACGATGATGGCGACACGGATCATAACCGGATACTGTCAAACTATCGGATTCGGACAGAGTGTCCAGATTCGACTGCGCGCAGCTACTTTTCCACTCCCGCAATTTCGGGTCGCAAATCTCTTTTCACGGTTGGCCTTTTGCCTTTCACTTCCGGTTCCATGCGAGTTCTTCTCTTTACCGCCGCGTTTGCTTTGGCTTCCCTGTTTTGCGAGGCAGCTGACAAGCCAAATATCATCTACATTCTCGCAGATGACCTGGGCTACAACGATTTGAGTTGTTTCGGGCAAGACACCCTGACAACACCACATATCGACAAACTTGCGTCCGGCGGAATGAAACTGACCCGACACTACTCCGGCTCAACGGTCTGCGCCCCTTCCCGCTGTGTGCTCATGACCGGGCGACACACCGGGCGCGCCTCCGTTCGGGGCAACAACGCCGTTCTGTTGAATCCGGGAGAGGCGACCCTTGCCTCGGAATTGAAAAAAGCCGGATACCGGACCGGGTGTTTCGGCAAATGGGGTATCGGCCATCCCCCGCCCCGCACTGATCCCAACGACCGCGGATTCGACGAATTCTACGGATACGTGAACATGTTTCACGCCCACAATTTCTATCCGGAATTTCTGATCCGGAACGGTGAAGTCGAAACGCTGAACAACGAACTCGACGACATCTGGAAGGAAATGGACGACTACGGGATGGGCGAAGCAAAAGAAGGCGCCGGAGTCGCCAAAGTGAAGAATAACTACGCTCCGAATCTGATCACCGAAGAGGCGTTGAAATTTATCGATAAAAACGCGGAAAACCCTTTCTTTCTCTACTTCGCGCTCAACATGCCGCACACCAACAACGAAGCCGGTCGCAAACCCTACAACAACGGCATGGAGGTTCCCGACTACGGGGAATACGCCGGGAAAGACTGGCCTGATCCGGAAAAGGGATTCGCCCAGATGATGCGGCTCGTCGACAACTACGTCGGCCGGATTGTCGCCAAAGTGGAGGAACATGGCCTCGCCGATGACACGTTGATCGTTTTCTCGAGCGATAACGGCCCCCATCAGGAGGGACAGCACGAAATGGAATTTTTCGATTCGAATGGAATTCTCCGGGGAATGAAGCGTGACCTCACCGACGGCGGGATCCGGGTCCCAACCATCGCAAAATGGCCGGGAAAAATTGCCGCCGGGAGCGAGTCAGATGTTTTGTCAGGGTTTCAGGACATGTTTCCCACGTTTGCCGATGTCGCCGGATTTGATGTACCCGCAGGACTCGACGGGCATTCACTCGTCCCCACCTTTCTGGGGACTACCGATGAACAGAAACACCACGAATTTCTCTATTGGGAATTTCTGGAACGGGGAGGAAAGAAAGCGGTCACAACCGCAAAGTGGAAAGCGATCCAACTGGATACCATGAAGCCGAATCCCGCGCCCACTGCATTGTATGATCTCGAAAACGATCCCTCAGAGGAGAACGATGTCGCAGCAGAGCATCCCGATATCGTAAAACAGATGGAGGAATGGATACGAAAGAGCCACGTGCCGCCTTTAAAGCAGTAACGCTTCATCTTGTTCCCCTTCCCAAATTCGACTTCCATCCCACCGTAATCTTTTTCCTTTTCCCGCTCCTTTTCTCTCAAGCGACACCCGGAACTACAACGACTCCTTCCCTAACAATAATCTCCTGCGAAAACGGGTTGGTAATGACAGGAAGCAAGATCAAGAGTAAGAACACGAGCAAAATTTCTATGAAATACATCATCACAACCCTCATCGCCCTGCCCCTTCTCCTGTCTGCGGAGGAAGCCGGGAAGTGGACCACCCTGTTCAACGGCAAAAATCTCGACGGCTGGGTTCAGCGCGGCGGAGTTGCCAAATACGAAGTTATCGACGGCGCCATTGTTGGAACGACGGTTCCGAAAACACCCAATTCGTTTCTGTGCACGGAAAAGGACTACGGAGACTTCATTCTCGAAGTGGAATACAAAGTCGACCCGACATTGAACTGCGGAATTCAGTTTCGCTCGCTCAGTACCCCCGACTACAAGGATGGTCGCGTTCACGGATATCAGGCCGAGATCGATCCGTCTGACCGCGGATGGAGCGCCGGAGTCTACGACGAGGGACGAAACGGTTGGCTCTTCCCGCTGACAGGAAACATCCCGGCACGCTACGCCTTCAAACAGAATGACTGGAACAAATACCGAACCCAGTGCGTCGGGAACAAAATCGTGACCCACATCAACGGAGTGCTCGCTGCTCATTTCGAAGATGACACCACCGCAAAAGGTTTCATCGCATTGCAGGTCCACGGCATCGGAAACCGCGAAGAAAAGCTGCAGGTGAAATACCGCAACATTCGAATTCAGGACCTCGCCGGCGCGACCGATATCGCCATCCCCGAAAAGCCGGACTACACACACGGCGGCCCCCTCGTAAAAGAAGACGCTGAGTGGAAAAAACTCGCAGGCGATTTCAAGTTTACGGAAGGCCCTGCCCTCGCTCCGGACGGAACCATTTATTTCAACGACATTCCGAACGAACGAACCCACATCTATGACCCGGAAAACGGAGAGACGACGATCTTTCGTGAAGAGAGTGGACGCGCCAATGGTCTTTTCTTCACACCGGCAGGAGCCCTCATTGCCTGCGAAGGAGGCAACCGGAAGATGACGCGAACAGACTTCGCCGGAAACGTCACCGTGCTCGCTGATTCCTTTGACGGCAAAAAACTCAACAGCCCCAACGACGTCGTGCCGGACGGTATCGGCGGTTTTTACTTTACCGATCCCCGCTACGGGAAAAACGACGATCGCGAGATCGATATTGAAGCCGTCTACTACATCGACCGGAAAGGCAAAGTCACGCAAGTCGCCGCCGACCTCGTCAAGCCCAACGGCATCATTACTTCCCCCGACGAAAAGACCCTCTACATCGCCGATCCCGGTGCGGAAACGATCTGGGCCTATGACATCACTGCTCCGGGTCAGATTGAAAACAAGCGCAAGTTCGCCGATGTCGGCAGCGACGGAATGACCGTCGACAAACTCGGCAACATCTACGTGACCTGGACCGACGTAATTGCCTTTTCCCCGGAGGGCAAAGAAGTGCTCCGACTCACGCCTCCGGAAAAACCCGCGAACTGCCTGCTCGTAGGGAAAACGCTTTATGTCACCGCGCGGACAGGATTCTACTCGATCGATCTCGAGGTCGAGGGCATTCGCTAGCGCCTCTGAGGCTTCCTTTCGAGCCTGCCCTGATTAACAGGGTCACATCTCTCACTCAACCCTGTCAGGTCACCGATCTGACAGGGTAGTTTTTTTGGTTCACAAGCCGTCGAGAAAACGCTCCGCCTCCTTCAAATGGCCCTCGCGCTTTTCGTCGGCCATCTTTCGGTAGGTTGCCACCATCATGCCGAGCCGATGCTGGCTTTGGAAGAACTCGAGGTGCCGGTCGATGAAGTTCCAGAAAAGTCCATCCCACGTTTTGCACCAGTCTCCCGTTGTGTAGTCGGACATTTTCTTCACGTAATTGGAACCGGAAATGTAGGGTTTGGTCGTGAAGATTCCCCCGTCGGCGAACTGGCTCATTCCATAGACATTCGGAACCATGACCCAGTCGTAGGCATCAATGAAAAGCTCCATAAACCAGTCGCAGACCTGATCCGGCCTGAAATGACTGAGAAGCATAAAATTCCCCATCACCATGAGCCGCTCGATGTGGTGCGCGTATCCGGTTTCGAGAACGCGGTCAATGACGAGATCAACGGGTGCGATCCCGGTTTCGGCAGTCCAGAAACTTTCCGGGACGTGGCGACGGTGATTGAAGTGATTGCTGTTTCGCATCTCCACTCCATGCCTGACATACATCAAATACATGAACTCCCTCCATCCGATAATCTGCCGGATGAATCCTTCCAGCGAATTGATCCTTACGTCATGTTTCTCCGCATACTCGAGGGCCCGGTCCACCACCTCCTGCGGGGTGAGCAAACCGATATTCAGCGCCGGTGTGAGTATACTGTGAAACAGAGTTCGCTCGTTTTCTGAGAGAGCATCTTCATAGGGTCCGAACTGATCGAATCGCTCCTCGAGAAATTTTTCGAGCCAGTCCCGGGCATCGCGTGTTGTCACCGGGTAGCAGAAAGAACCGGTGCGGCCCGGGTAATCCGCGAAATTTTGCTCTACATATTCGAGAGCTTCGTCGATCTGCTTTCTCCGGGGAGCGGAAAGATCGGGCGGGCTGTCCAGCCCCCGTTTCGGCATCGATTTCCGATTGTCTTCATCAAAGCTCCACTGCCCCCCTTCCGGCTCACCCTTTTCATCGACCAGAATGTTCATCCGCTTGCGTTGCTCCTCATAGAACTTCGCCATGAAGGGGCGCTTGCGGGAATCAAAGTGCTCGTCCGCCCAGTCGCGAGGGGTCAGAAACATCGGAGTCGAGGTAAAAGACAAGCTGACATCCTCCTCTTCGGAAAAACGTCGCAGCCGTTTTTCGAGCAAAAAATCAACGGGATCCGCCGTGAATATCTCCGAGATTCTCCGGCTGCGATGAAGCTTTGTCAGGATTTTCCCAATCGTTTGCTCGCGGTTGTAATCATGGTAGTGAACCTCGTAACCGAGATCTCCGAGGCGTTCCGCGAAGGCTTTCATCGACGCCCGGTGCAGCATGATTTTCTGCTTGTGAAAACGACCGGGAGAAGCGTGCGGGTCACCGAAAAATAGCGTGTCCTCGATGAGATGGACAGACCTCTCCTTATCCAGCGCCGGATGACGCTCGAAAAGCTGATGCGGAAAAACGAGAGAAATTGCCCGGGACATTTCTACAGCAGTTTCAGCGTCGAGATTCCGCCGTCGATCTGTAACACCTGTCCCGTGATAAAACCGGAATCGGGGCTAAGGAGAAAGGCCGCAGCCTTCGCAACTTCTTCCGGATCGCCGATGCGCTTCAGCGGGTGGCGTTCCGCAGATGCCTTTCGCTTTTCATCCGTATTCAGGAGACCGGACGCCAGAGGGGTATCGGTGAGGGAAAGCGCGAGACAGTTGACGCGAATCGAAGGTGAAAACTCAGCCGCGAGTGAGCGACAGAGCCCCTCGACGGCGCCCTTGGCTCCGGAAATACCGGCGTGATACGGCAGGCCCGTCTGAACAGCAACGGTGGAAAACAGGACGATGGATGCGTTCTCCGATTTCTTCAGCGCTTCGTAGGAAAGCCGAATCGCCCGAACGGCACCGAGGTAATTCACTTCGAGTTCATTCTGAAAATCTTCATCAGTAATGCGCGGAAAGGGCTTCAAATTGATCGTTCCGGGACAGTAAACGAGACCATCGAGACGGTCCGGAAGATCCAAGGGCGCGTCTTTTCGGGTGACGTCGTAATGCTGAAAAGTCGCTCCCTGAACACCGGAAACCGCGCCATCATTTCGCGAAGCGACATGAACCGAATTCCCTTGCGAGGCGAGCAGCTTCACCAGCTCCAATCCGATCCCGGAATTTCCGCCGACAGTCAGTATATTGCGTTCCATGCCGTCCGTTACGGCAGGGTGACGGAAAAGGTTGAGCTGGAAAATATCTAACTGTTCGGACCGAGATGCTCGGCGACAAGCTGCCACGCCTCCCCTTCTTTCACCAAAGAGGAAGTCCCCCGCCCCGAACCGGAAGCAGGCTTCCTGTTAATCACTCCCGACCAGTGATAGACAAAGGTGCAGATCGCAAAGGTCTCGTTTTTCAACACCCAGTGCAGGTCGCTCATGGCGTATTCCTCCTCTTTGATCAGATCAAAATTGGTGCGAAAAGCTTTTTCCACGGCGCCCTTGCCTCGATGAATCTGACCGTTGGAAAAGGTCACACTACTGTTTTCGTGGATCAATGGCTCGACCATTTCCCATTCCTGACTCGCGAGAGCCTGTTCGTAGCGAGTGATGAATTCGTCGGGAGTCATAATGGTCGATGATCAGCCAGAATAAGCTGATTTTACCGAATTACACCTCCCGACCTTCGGAGGACAAAAAAGGTGACCGCCTGCGAACAGTCTGACCACTGACCAAGCTACTTCACACGTATTGTCGCGGAACGCCCGTGCGCGTCGAGCCCCTCGACTTTGGCGAATTCCTCGACGATGGGAGCTGATTTTTTGATGGATTCGCGATCCAGTTTCACAATGCTGGTGCGCCGCTGGAACATATCGACGGTGAGCCCCGGGAAGGATTTCCCGGCTCCGCCCGTCGGCAACTCATGACTCGGTCCGGCGAGAAAATCTCCAACCGCAACCGGCGAATAGTTCCCGACAAAAATCGCGCCACTCGTCGTGATTTTCGGGAGGATCGTTTTCTCACGCCTCGTTATCAGAGAAAGGTGCTCGGGTGCAAAGGCATTCACAATTTCCACGCCCTCGTCCAGTGATGACGCCAGCACACACCAGGCACCGTCTTTGAGTGCCTTCTTCAACTGGTCCTGACGGCTCAATTCCTTGATCTGCTTTTTCACCTCGTCCTGAACCGCATCGAGCAATTCCTCTGAATCCGTCACGAATCCCATGATACTGTCACCACCGTGCTCGGCCTGTGCCAGCATGTCTGCGGCGATGTATTTGGCATTGCCGCTTTTGTCCGCCAGCACCACCACTTCGCTGGGCCCCGGAAGCAGGTCAACTGCGACCACTCCGAAGAGCTGCCGCTTCGCCTCGACCACAAACGAATTGCCCGGTCCGTAAACCTTGAGCACCGGCTTGATTGTCTTCGTTCCGATCGACATCCCGGCCATTCCCTGAGCGCCACCCACTTTGTAAATCTCCGTCGCGCCGGCCTCTTTGAGAGCATACAAAAGTGCGGGATTCACCGTACCTCCGGGGCCCGGAGGTGTCATCACAACAATCTCCGGACAACCGGCCGCTGCAGCAAGGCAGACCGTCATGTTCGAAGTCGATACGAGAGGAGCGGTTCCTCCGGGAACATAAATCCCGACACGTTCGAAGGGAAGATAGCGCTCGCCTACTTCCGCCCCCTGCGCATTTTTGCCCGACCAGTCTTTGCGGAGACTCTTCTTCGCAAATGCTATCACGTTTTTCCGCGAAGCAGCCATCGCTCGTTTGGTTTTTGCGTCGACC
>JAKSBG010000536.1 GCA_022361255.1 Verrucomicrobiales bacterium | reverse complement strand
TCGTTCAGAAAGAGAACGTAGATTCATTTCTCGTATCGACAGATGCGGCAAAAGAGCAAGTGGTTCTGAAAAAAACAAGAGCGGATAATGTTGTCTGTTCCTGGGAGGACAGAAACAGAAAGAGTTTTCTGGGCCACCTTCTGGCCGAGCCTCTCGAAGGGGAATCGGAAGAACCGGAAATCGAGCCCGGTGAGCAATTTATGGTGCCGGCGCTGGAGAGTAGGCCGGGTGCGGCAAGAGTCATCTATCTTGATTTCGACGGCGAAGTCGTCGAGGGGACATCATGGGCAGGAGGGGACCGGATTGATGCTGAAGCTTATCGCTTCCCCTCCCGAATACCGTTCATCTTTAAGGCGATGGCGGAAGACTTTTCACCCTTTGACGTCAACGTTACGACCGTGAGGTCAGAGTTTGACAATGCCGATACGGATAAGCGTTGTATGGTGATTTTTACTCCCACGAACACGGCGGCTCCCGGTGCAGGTGGCGTGGCCTACTTAAATTCTTTCGGTTCGTCGGTGAACTACATGTGCTGGGCTTTCAATTCAGGACAGCAAGTTGCCGGCGAGACGGGGAGTCACGAAGTCGGGCACCAACTGGGGCTCCGTCACGACGGTCGAAACACCACGCCGGATCGTGAGGAGTATTTCTACGGGCATACGCACAACCCGACGGGAGTTTCGTGGGGGCCGATCATGGGTGCCGCTTTTAATATTGATGTCACGCACTGGTCAAAAGGCGATTACACATTGGCCAATAATTCGGAGGATGATTATACCAAGATGATCGATGATATCCCGTATATCGCAGACGATCATGGGGACACCCTCGGTGCAGCGACCGACATTCCAACGGACATCTCCCTGACTTACAATCAAAACGGAAGGATCGGGACTCCTTCCGATGTTGACGTGTTTCGGCTTGTCTTGAACAAAGCGGGAACCGTGACGGCAAACGCCGACCCTGAGGAAGACACATACATCAATCTGGATATTGAGTTGGAGTTTCTGGATTCGACCGGAACGGTAATCGCGTCTCACGCGCCGGATGGCCAAATGAACGCTTCCCTCACGGTTCCCGGTCTGGACGTGGGAACCTATTACATACGGGTAAGTGGTGGTGGTCTCGGGGATACTGAATTTGCGGAGGATGGCTACAACGATTACGGAAGCCTCGGCCAATACACTCTGTCGGGAACCTATCCATTCCTCCTTATTCCGGGGATTCCCGACGGATTGACCGCGACTGACGGAGTTTCGACAGACAATGTTTTTGTGAGCTGGAACTCTTCCGAAGATACGGATGGGTATCGGGTGTATCGCAGTGAAAACAACGACAGTGGGTCTGCAGTCGAAATTGCTGATGTGACAACGACCTCCTACACGGATACCACTGCATTGCATAACGTAGTGTACTACTACTGGGTTCTCGCCTATAACGTGCAGGGTAGTTCCGATTTTTCGGCAACTGATACGGGATATCGGCGATTGCCTTTGCCTTCGACTCCATCCGGGGTGTCAGCTACAGACGGATCTTCAACCGCCTACACCAGAATTTCCTGGAGCATTGCAAATTTTGCATACGAATACGAAGTGTATCGCAATACAGTAAACAGCACATCCGGTGGGAGTTTGCTGACGACTACGTCATCGACCACATTTGATGATACGACCGGTACGCAGGGGACAACCTACTACTACTACGTAAAATCAGTGAATCCAGAGGGGGAATCAGGGTTTTCGAACATAAACTCGGGTTTTCGAAGAATTCCTCCACCACAAACTCCGGGAGGACTGTCAGCAACAGATGGGACGTCTCCCACTGAAACGGTAATAACGTGGAACTCTGTCCCTCTCGCGGCAAGCTATTACGTCTATCGAAATACCTCTAATACCGCAGGTGGGGCGATCAATATCGGCGGAACAACCGGTGCGCTCACCTATTCGGATACCACTGGAATTGCCGGGGCTGTCTATTTCTATTTTGTCAGGGCCCAGAATGATCAGGGGTTTTCAGGATACAGTGGGGGGGATTCCGGCTTCAGACAGCCCGTCCCTCCGGTCCCTCCAACGGGCGTCGATGCTTCGAAAGGGGATTTTCTTAACAATGTGAGAGTCAGTTGGTCTCCCACGCCTGACACCCTTGATTACAGTGTCTACCGGAGTCCGGATCGTTCTTTTGATAGCGCTGTATTTCTCTTCAAACAGACCGGCGAGATTTATTATGACAATCATGCCGAATCGGGGCGGACCTATTACTATTTCGTGGTAGCCAACAATGCCGTCGGCAGTTCTGATCCTTCCGGTTCTGCGATCGGATACACCGGCGAAGAAGATGAAGCCGACGATGAATACGAGAACAATGACATTGTTCAAAATGCCCACTCCCTCAAGTCAATGGAGGATGAGTGGCTCAGTTCTGATGACGGCGAGGGAGTCGCGAATGATACGGATTGGTATGAGGTGAAGACCGACAGTGACGGCAATCGACTTGATGTGATTGTTTCACACGACAGGGGCGAGAATGGGCTGGAAATTGCATTGTTTGATGAGCATGGCACTGAAGTAACTCCCGGTGAGTCCGAGGAGAGCGCCCAGGTTATCAGCTACGGTTCTGCCTCGCCCTCTACCTCCTATTATTTGAGTGTGGAAACGACAGGTAGGCAGGGCATCCCCTACGACGTCTTCTGGTCGTCGCTGGGGGCGGGAGAAACCGGACTCAGCGTCGATGGAACGATCGGTTTCTCATCTGCCTATATGCGGGGTGAGGGAATCAAGAACTCCAGTGGAGCGGGGCAAACGATAAGTCATAGGAGTCGAAGCAGAGGCACTCGCTCTGCCTTGTTCAGTCTCACCAACGACAGTGCCATAGCCGAAGAGTTCGTCACTACCTCTACTCCAGGCTCAAGTAAGTTTACCGTTTGGTATTTTAAGTATGAGAATGGGAATGTTTCCAATGTGACATCGCAAATCATCACTTCGGGAGAATCGACGAGGCTTTCCCCGCTGAGTAGCTCTGATATCAGGGCGTATGTTAGACCAAGGGGCAAACTGAGGAAGAAACGTCGAGGTGGGCACAAGGGAGGGCGAATCTATCTGGTGTCCCGGACAGCCTCTGTCTCAGACCCAAGCGTGTCAGATACCAACCGGTTTCACGTGCAAAAGCTGAAGAAAAAGCCCCGGAAAAAGAGGCGCTAGCCGGTGGAGACCCGAGTTGAGGAGAAGGCTACGCGTGAATGCGGATGTCAGGAGAGCAAGAGGTGCGCTGCCTCAGAAGACTTTAGTCGACCGGCAAGGAGCGCTGCTTGAGGTTTGGTTTATTTGGTGGTTTCTGATGCTGCCAGTGAAACCTGCGCTGCTTCTTTACAGTAAGCTGAAGCTTCATTTTCTCCCAGTTCGCTGCAAATCTCCCCGTAGCGTTGGAAGGCTCTTCCCAGCCTGCGCCGGAGTTGTCCCAGAATCGGTTCATGGGGTCTGTTACTCTCTTCGAGAGCGGATTCCGCTTCTTTTGCCGTTTCGACCCCTTTTAATGCAATCTTCGAAGCTGCCTCTTTTTCGGTCTCAAGAAACTTCAGGTGATTGAGACGGGTTTCGGACAGAACGAGAAGCCCTTCGATGTGCTCCGGTTCCGGTCCCAGAGCCTCTTTCAACGCTTCAATTCCCCTTGTGGAAAGGCGGTAACCGGCGCTCCACCGGCCTTCCAGCCGTTCAAGATGACCGAGTTTCTCCAGGGTCCGGCAGAGCAGCATCGCCACTTCCACGTCTTCCGGATTTTCGGTGTTCAGAGGGGTGAGTAGACGAAGCGCCTCGTTGTAGAGCTGATCCAGATCTTCTGTGGTGGCATCTTTCTTCGCGAAGAGGCTGCCCAGTTCCAGAAAGCTGGAAGCCAGCTGCACAGATTGCAGCGGGGAGAAGCCGTTGACGTGTCGCAATTGCTCGATGGTTTCCATTGATGCGACATGAGCGTCGATGGCTTCTTCGATTCTACCTGATTTCGCCAGAGATGAGGCGGCACTGAATTGCAGTTTTCCGATCAGTTCAGTCAGGGATTCGTTGTCACCGGGAGATTTTTCCCGAAGCGCAGTGGCGTGGCCGGCAGATTCCGAATAGGCATTGATCGCTTTCTCAAACTGCTCGTGGGCATCGTAAGCTCTACCCAGTTTGTAATTCGTCCCGGCCTGTCTCATTACGATTTCCAAATCGTTTGGACTGGTTGTTAGAAGAGTTGAAAAGTGGCGGACTGCGTTTTCGAGAGCGGCAAGCGCTTCCTCGCCAATGGGATTATCAAGCAATGAACTCACGTTTTCGTAGCTGTCTGCCGTTCGCAGATGAATGTCCGAACGGGTTTCCTTGTCGAGATCGTCCCGTTTCAGGATGGCTTCAAAAGCGGGTATGGCAGATTGGAAGTGATCAATCGCCTCATCAACTATCCCCATTTTTCGCTCGATGTGAGCCATGCTGTGAAGTGCTCTGGCCCGTTCGACAGCTGTCTCTTCGCTTTCCGCCACATCTTCGAGTGTTTTGCGGTAGTAGTCTCTCGATTTCTCCAGGTCAGCTTTTTTCAAGGAGGCCACTCCGCTACCGCCGGCCTGATCACCCCGTGCCATTTTCTGGAAAAAAGAATCGGCAGCCTCTCTCGATTTTTTCAGGTCTGTGACGGTTTCCGCCCAGCGTTCATCGAGATGAGTGATGGTTGCTTTTTGCGTGAGAACAACCTGATCCAACTCGGTGACCTTGTTCTGAAAGAAATAAGTCTTTTTCAGATACTCGACGAGGTAGTAGGAAGCGACGAGGAAAAAGGCCCCCAGACACGCGGCCATGGCCCTCGCTCCGAACAGTTTCGCGCGCTGCTTTCGTCTTTCTTTCAGAACCCGGCTTTCTGCATCTTCCAACGCGAAACGGTTGTCGAGAGCGCGGAAACGGTTCCGGACTTCTCTCATGTCGACGGGGCGGTTTTTGGGATCCAACTGAAGACAGCTGTCAATGATCTCACGATAGAGCTTGAATTCTTTATCAAGACCGAGCGACATTCCCCAGGAGTATTTCGGGTAGTCAAAAATATCTTCAAGAAACTCTGCAGGATCGACCGGAACAGGACGCCCTCCGCTCTTCGATCTTTCCTTGTCGAGCCGCTTCATGTAGCCCAGACCTCGCGGATGCCTCTCATTGATCAGCAGAAAGGCAAGAACTCCAAAGCTGTACACATCCCATCGCTGTGCCCTTCCGTGTTCCCAGTCCCGGCCTCCTGACTCAATCTGCTCCGGAGCTGCGAAATAAATCGTTTCCCCGATGTCGATGTGATGAATCTCTCCAAGCAGTCCGGTTCCGAAATCGGTAACGATCGGCCGGAGTTTCCCCTTTTTCTCTTTTTCGACGAGAATATTCCCATCGTGAAGATGGCCATGCACGACTCCGAATTTGTGCGCGTGTCCGAGTGCATCAGCGATGGTGCGAATCAAGCTCCAGGCGTCCGTTTCCTTGATGCCGGAAAATCCGGAGAGCGGAGTGCCGTTGACTCTTTCCATGAGAACTTCATACGGAGTCGAGTCGAATCGGTAGTCATGGATTTCCGGCAGGCCGTCCTGTTCCGGCAGACCGGCAAGATGGTGGTAAACTTCGCTGAGAACGCGGCGGTCCACGGACATCGAATTGAAGCGTTTGAGGACCAGCGCCGGTTCGTGCTTTTCCACCGAGAATACTTCTCCATTGCACCCTGCTCCAATCTTGTCGCCGGGGGTGATCGTTTCTAATTTCGGTTCTGCCATTGAGTTCGCAAAGTAAGTAGGAGGTAGAAGTGCGATCTCTCCTGAAATTATAATAATTTTGTTAAATCGATAATCTTATGTGGAATTTGCGTCTCACACAAGAGAATATTCCCTTTTTTGATCGTCGCTCTATCTGAAAGAAGTGTGAATTTTGAATTCGGAGGGAGTCACCATTCGAAAGGATTGGTAAAACGTCCGGCAGTTTACGACGACAGGGCAAGTTCTGCACAGTCTATCTGTGCAAATGCGAAGCAACGATTGGTTGCCGAAGGAAAGGTTTTGCGCAATCAAATCAGGGACGCTTTTCTTTGCCGCGTTTCCTGTGATTGCAAAGAAGCGTATCTCCCGACAATGGAAGTCATTTTTCTCACCACTTTGTTCAGCGTTTTCTTTGCGGCATTGTTTCTCCTGCTTTTCCTGAGTGTGAGAAAAAACCGTGATTCCTGTGCTGACCAGGATGCCCTGATTCCCTTTCGAGATGATGACTTGCGTGCGTCGTCTGAGAAAACTCCAACTCAATCAACAGACCCATCTGAATAATACCGTTCAAACCAATGACCAGTGAAACAAACACGGCGCGTAAAGTGACCATCGAATTCGACGACCGTATAACGCGATTGTTTATGATCGCCTCGATCGGATGGGGAGTTGTTGCAATGTTGGTGGGAGTGCTCATCGCATTTCAGCTCAATTTCTGGCAGATGAACGGGCACTTTTTTGAGGTGATAACCGCATTTCTTCACAACAAGCTTCACCTGAAGTTCATCCCGATTTTTGAGACGGACGGGATCCAGTATCTCACCTTCGGGCGTCTGCGCCCGCTCCATACGAATGCAGCGATTTTCGCGTTCGTCGGGAATATGATGTTTGCGGGTGTTTACTATTCCACCCAGCGACTGTGCTCGGCGCGGATGTTTTCGGATGTCCTTTCAAAGATTCATTTCTGGGGCTGGCAGCTCATCATTGTCTTTGCTGCGATCACTCTTCCGGCGGGTCTGACTCGGGGGAAAGAATACGCTGAACTGATCTGGCCGATCAATATTATGGTCGCGGTGATCTGGCTGATATTCGGGGCGAATTTCTTTCTCACGCTGAAGGTGCGTCGGGAGAAATCCCTCTACGTCGCGCTCTGGTTCTACATTGCGACGATCATCACGGTGACGATGCTCTACGTGGTGAATCACCTTCAGATCCCGACGAGCCTTACCCACGGGTATCCGATCTTTGCCGGAGTGCAGGATGCTCTGGTGCAATGGTGGTATGGACACAATGCGGTGGCCTTCTTCCTAACAACGCCGATTCTCGGTATCATGTATTACTTCATGCCGAAGGCGGCGGAACGGCCTGTTTACTCCTACCGGCTGTCGATCGTTCACTTCTGGTCGCTGGTTTTCATCTATATCTGGGCGGGGCCGCACCACCTTCTCAATACGGCACTGCCTCAGTGGTTGCAGGTCCTGGGGATGTTCTTCAGTCTTATGCTTTGGGCTCCATCCTGGGGGGGGATGCTCAACGGGCTTCTCACATTGCGGGGTGCCTGGGACAAACTTCGCACCGATCCGGTGATCAAATTTTTCGTCGTCGGGATCACTTTCTACGGAATGTCCACATTCGAAGGCCCGCTGCTTTCGATCCGTTCAGTCAGCGCGCTGGCTCACTATACGGACTGGATCGTTGGCCACGTTCATTCCGGGACGCTCGGATGGAACGGTTTCATGGCCGCCGGTATGTTCTACTGGCTTGCTCCGAGGCTCTGGGGAAGGAAACTCTGGTCAACTGACCTGGCGAACTATCACTTCTGGATCGGAACGATCGGGATTCTCCTCTACGTGGCTTCTCTCTGGTTTGCTGGAATTATCCAGGGACTTATGCTTAACGAAACGGATCCGACCGGAACACGTGTCATTAACGAATTCGTTCAGACGGTAGACAAAATTCAGCTGCTTATGCTGACACGGGCGATCGGGGGAACGCTTTACCTGATTGGGTTCCTTCTCCTCGTGATCAACATCTGGAAAACAGCACGCAGTGGTTCACCGGTGAACGAAACGCGGGAAGTCTTCGACGATCCGTCGATTCAGAAGGACGGAATGAAGTGGAAAGTTGCCTTCAGCGACGAACCGATCGCCTACGTCTTCTGGGGATTGTTCTTCGGTATCCTCTGGTTTTTCCTGCCACAGGGTGCCAGCCACATGGCGCTCCTTGTCACCTGCGGATTCGTTGTTATGGCGACCATTCGCTTCAAGCAAAACACGGAGGCGTGGTCAAACTGGCATGAGAAAATCACGGAGAACTATCTGCCGTTTTCCATCCTCGTTTTGTTCGCGGTATTGATCGGGGGGGCGGTGCAGATTCTACCTGTTGTGACGGTAAATCGTGCCATCAATGTGGAGGACCGGTTGCAGTCAGTATACACCCCGCTGGAGCTCGCTGGACGCGATATATACGTCAGCGAGGGCTGCTACAACTGCCACTCGCAAATGATTCGAACACTCGTGCCGGACGTCTTGCGATACGGGGATTACTCCCGCCTCGGTGAGTCCATTTACGATCATCCTTTCCAGTGGGGGTCGAAACGGACGGGGCCCGATCTCGCTCGTGAAGGCGGAAAACGGAACGATGTCTGGCACTACCAGCACATGATGGATCCGCGGATGAATCCCGGATCGAGGATGCCTGCTTATCCGTGGTTGTTTCAGGAGGAAACCGATTTCAAAGCTCTTCCCGGAAAAATTGCCGTGCAGCAGCGACTCGGTGTTCCGTTTCCCATCATGACGCCGGAGGAGATCGAGCAGCACGCGAGAGAGCAGGCTCTTGAAATTGCTCAGGGCCTCGTAAACGAAAACGTAGTCATTCCGGCGGACAAAGATGGAAAAGAACCGGCGAGCCCGGAGGAGGCACGGGACCACCTTGCCGGGAAGGAGATTGTGGCACTGATTTCCTATCTGCAAAAACTGGGTTCATTCGAGCCGGTGGAGAAAGGTGATAAGCCGGTCGAACCCCGAATTTTCAAACCCGGGATACCGGATCAGTTCCGCTATGATTCGGAATTGCCTGATCCGGAAGTGACAGGAGAGGAAAAAGAGACTGCGGACGGAAAACCGGTCGCCCAGCGCTGATGCCATCTTTGTATTAACCTAACCAATACCAAAAAATGTTCAGAAGAGTTCAATTGGAAGCGTGGCACGATATCGTGCCCTACATCTGCTTCGCCTTGATCGCAGGAGTTTTTCTCGTCGTTGTGATCAGAGCGCTGAGAATGAAGCAACCGGAAGTGGACCGGATCGCTAATCTTCCGCTGCGCAGTGACGAAGAAGCCGCCAGAGGATCTGAAGAGGAGGTAAATTCATGAGTGAAGAAGCAAAAACGACAGGAAAAGGTGACTCCGAAATTGTCCTGCGGGAGCATGTCTACGACGGGATCGAAGAGTACGACCAGAAGTTGCCGAACTGGTGGCTTTTCACGCTCTACATCACGATCGTCTGGTTCATTTTTGCCTGGGTGGCCTACTACCAGTTGCCGCTCGATATGTTGAGCCAGCCTGAGAAAGTGGATCAGAAAATCGCCGCCATTGAAGCGAAGAAGCAGGAGGAGCTTGAGAAACTAATGGCTTCGATCTCGGATGAGTCCCTCGCCGAAATGGCGCTCGACTCGTCGCACGTTACCTCCGGGAAAGCGATTTTTCAGACAAAATGCGCAGCATGTCACGGGGCGGACCTTTCTGCGAAGAACGCCGATGGGGTGGCTCTTCCGGGATTGCCCCTGAATGATGCGGAGTGGAAATACGGGAGCAAACCTCTCGAAATCATGAACATCGTGACGAATGGCTCTCCCGACATCACGAAGGGAATGATCGCCTGGAATACTCAACTGAGCGGATCCGAAATTGCTCAAATTGTTGCCTATATTCTGAGTGAGCAACCGAAGTAGGAAGTCTCTCCGATCCGGCGAGGCGTAATTACCGGATAAGCAGCCATGGCAACTCGAAACAGCCCTAATCTCACTTCGCTGAGTTCCATCAACAGGGATGGATCGAGGAACTTCCTCTACCCGGCGGATTCCCGGGGGCGCTTTACCTTGGCGCGGAGGGTATTCGGAGTGTTCCTCCTCCTCATCTACGTGCTGCTTCCGTGGATTCCGGTAAACGGTTATCCGGCTGTGTTTCTAGACCTGGCGGAGCGACGGTTTCATTTCTTTGGACTGACCTTTCTCGCCGAGGATCTCTGGATCGGATTCTTTCTCCTCACCGGTTTGGGATTTTCACTCTTCTATGTCACTGCGCTGTTCGGGAGGCTTTGGTGTGGCTGGGCCTGTCCCTACACCGTTTTCCTGGAGCACCTCTACCGCAGGGTGGAACGCTGGGTTGAGGGAGACGGGCCGGCCCGGCGCCGGCTTGCGAATGCGCCACTCACGGGTTCAAAGATAACGAAGCTGATCATCAAGCACGGTCTCTACGTCGTGATCTCGCTGGTGATCGCCCACATATTTGTTTCGTATTTCGTGTCGATTCCCCGGCTGTATGTGTACATGCAGGAATCCCCTCTGAACAATATGAAGTCGTTCGGGGTGATGTTGTTCCTCACGGTATGCCTGTATTTCTCCTTCAGTTGGTTTCGTGAACAATTCTGTATCATCATGTGCCCCTATGGCCGGATTCAATCCGCGCTCACGGATGACGATACGATTATCATCGGTTACGATGAGAAAAGGGGAGAGCCGAGAGGGAAGAAGTCAGATCCCAACGCGGGTGATTGCGTATCCTGCAATCGTTGTGTTCAGGTTTGCCCAACCGGGATCGATATCCGGAACGGCCTCCAGCTGGAGTGCATCGGCTGTGCTGCCTGTATCGACGCATGTGATGAAATCATGGAGAAAGTGGGCCGGGACAAAGGCCTCGTTCGATATGATTCGATGAACGGCCTGGCCGGAAAAAAACGACGTCTCTGGAGGCCGCGCGTTGCTCTTTACACCGGATTTATGTTTCTGGGGGTGGCCGTTCTTGGGCTCTTTCTCAGCGGATTGCACTCCGCAAAAATCGAGCTGATCCGCATGGAGGGAAATCCTTTTTATGTGGACGAGAACTACGTAAGGAATCAATACCGCCTTCAGCTGGTTACCAAAAAATCGGAGGAAACAACGATGGCTGTTTCTTTTGAGGGTCTCCCGGAGGGGACAGTCGTGACGGGTGTGGAAGATTCTGTCTCTCTTTCCCCGGGAGAGGAAACCGTGAAAACCGTTCTGATACAGGTTCCTCTGGATCGATATGAAGGGGCGTTTACGGTAGGGGTGAAAGCAGAGGTAACGCCCGGGGATTTCGTTCTGGAAGATACGATCGGATTCATCGGACCCAGTGCCTACACCCTGCGGAAGGAAAAAGACGAATGATTACCTTTGTGAAAAAGAGACCCTGGATCTGGATCGTGATAGCTTTCGCCATTCTCATCGCAGGCTGGGTCTTTCTTTTGCGATTGGCTTCCGAAAACAGGCCGCAGTCCGTAGAGATTATTACCATTGAAACTGATGACGAGCCTGGATCCTGACACACTCACACTGGGCGGCATTTTCATTGCCGGACTGGCGACAAGTCTGCATTGCGCGGGCATGTGTGGCCTGTTGACCTGTGGTCTGGGAATCGCCGGGAGAGGGCCGGCACTGGCCTCTGTGGGGATCTACCATTTCTGCCGTCTCGTTGGATACGGGATTGCCGGTGCAACGATGGGTTTCGTCGGCGGGGCACTGGGACTTCAGTTTAACATGTCCGGAATCCCGTGGCTTCCGTTGATGCTGATTCTCTTCCTTCTTGCCATTACGTTTGGTCTCGACAAAAAGCTGGGTGCAATTCCCGGTCTCGGAAAAGTCGTCATGCAAATCCGGATGCGGACACTGAACCTGGCGCCTCCGGTGCGGGCAGCAATCATCGGGCTCGCGACTCCGCTTCTGCCCTGTGGACCGCTCTACGCAATTCTCGCACTCTCTCTTGCCGGTGGATCGGCCGTGAGAGGGGCTGAGATTATGCTGGCTTTCGGGATGGGGGCGCTGCCGGCGATCTGGGCCGTTCAGGTCGGGTCAAGCTGGGTGAACCGCAAGCTCGGAGCAAAAGGGTTCCTGGTCGCAAAACGGACTCTCGCTGCGACCGCAGCTCTTTCCCTGATGTGGCATTTTTCCTACATTGGTCCCACACCTGCCGGAGCAAGCGAAAACGGAACGACCTGTCGATGCGAGTAGAAGACGGGATGGTTTCGCAAAATCAGCCGCTACCGGGACAGGGCGGGGAAAGGGAGACCGGACTATACTCCGGCGAGAGTCGCCGCTGCAGTCATTGCGGCACCTCATTTCAGCCCCGGTTTGAAGAGGAACAATTCTGCTGCTCGGGTTGCCGCGTCGTTCACGACCTGATTCAGTCCGGTGGCTTTGGATCATTCTATCGTCTGCTCGACGGACGTCCGCTCCAGCCGGTCGAGAACGGGAGTCTGCCCGCCGACCAGCTCGACGAGATGGAGCAGGCAGTGAAAGAGGCGGAATCAAGTCGCAGCTCCGAAACAGCTCCCGCCCACCTTCGCCTGCGAGTGGGAAATCTTTCCTGCACAGCTTGCGTCTGGCTCATCGATCACCTGTTCCGCCAGCATGAAGGGGCGATGAAAATCACGTCGGACACTTCACGCTCCATACTCACCATGTGGTGGGTGCCCGGAGAGTTCGACGCGATGGAATTCATTCGCGATCTGCACCGTTATGGCTACCCGGCAAGTCTCGTCGGAGAGCTGGACGACGGAGGGCCGGCGGAGAGCCAATCTCTCCTGACCCGGCTTGGAGTGACCGGCGGACTGGCAATGAATACGATGGTCTTCTCGCTCCCGTCCTATCTCGGGCTTGAGACTTCCGATGACCTGTCCCGTCTTTTTACGGTAGTAGCCTTCGGTTCCGCTACCCTCGCCCTTGCGGTCGGAGGTTCCTATTTTTTTCAAAGAGCTGTCTCTGCCTGGAAAGCGCGCGTCCTCCACATGGATGTGCCGATTTCGCTCGGCCTTATCGCCGCCTATATAGGTTCGATCCTGGGGCTTCTGTTTCGATGGGAGGAAATGCTGTATTTCGATTTTGTCGCGACTTTTGCTTTTCTGATGCTGGGAGGGCGATGGCTCCATTTGCGGTTATTGGAAAAGAACCGCCGGCAGCTCTGGGCCCGCGAGAGGGATCTTTCCGCTACTTTCCGAATTCGTCCCGATGGAGAAAGAGAACGCATCCCTCTGCGCAAAATTGAAACCGGAGATCATCTCGCTATTCCGGCGGGGGGCATGGTGCCCGTCGAATCGCAACTCGAGCAACAGTCTGCGAGACTGCACCTCGACTGGATCAATGGTGAGCCCGAGCCGGTAAAGTTTGCAGCAGGGCAACATCTTCCGGCCGGAGCCCGGAATGGAGAAGGGAATGCGATCCCGGTGCTGGCGACGCAATCTTTCTCCGGCTCCTTTCTCGAGCAACTGATTTCCCAAGACGCCGAATCTCCCGGCGCAGCTGACGAGGAGGATTCTGCCGGATCATCCAGTCCGGTGCTCCGATACTATCTCGTGACCGTTCTCGTCGTTGCTTTTGCCGGAGGTGCAGCCTGGGTTTTTTCGGGTGCGGGAGTGGCGCCGGCACTTCAGGTTTTGGTGTCTGTGTTAGTTGTTTCCTGCCCGTGCGCTCTCGGGCTTGCTCTTCCCCTGCTCGATGAAATGCTGCTTTCGAAACTGAAGCAGAAAGGGATCTTTCTTCGGAAACACAGCATCTGGAGGCGGTTGAAAAAAGTGGAGAGCCTCGTTTTTGACAAAACGGGAACGCTTACCGAACCGGTCAAACGCCTCCGGAATCCCGACGTGCTCGAAGAGTTGTCGGATCGGGAGCTGCAAGCACTCCGACAGCTGACCCTGACAAATCACCACCCCGTGGGAAAAGCGCTTCACGAGGCCGTCGTTGCCAGATTTGGATTGAATGACGAAGAGACCGCGGGCATTACCGAAGTTCCAGGTAGCGGTCTCGAGGCGATGATCGACGGAGTGAGATGGCGATTGGGGAGGGGGGACTGGGCCGTTTCAGGTAGATCAGGAGCTGATGCCGGCACCACTGTGCTTTCCGCGGACGGGGTAGAGGTAGGAGGATTCCAGCTCGAAGAGTCCATTCGTGAGGGCGCACTGGATCAGTTGAGAGAGCTTCGCAAACGAAACTACCGACTTGCCATTTTCAGCGGAGACCCGGACCGGGACCGGGTTATGCGGACCGCGGAGCAACTGGGGCTGGAAGCGGAGAGCGTTCACGCGGATCTCACCCCGGAAAACAAAGCGGAACTCGTCCGGGAGCAGGGAGGAGAGAAAACCCTGTTTGTCGGTGACGGAGGAAACGATGGGCTCGCATTTCGCGAAGCCGGTGTCACCGGAACTCCAGCTACGGGAATCCGGGCGATCGAGGGGCAGGCTGATTTCGTTTTTACCGGGCGCGGATTTCATGCTCTGGGGCAGTTGCTCGATGCCGCCGACCGCAGAGATATTCTGATGAAACTGGTTTTCGCGACTGCAATTCTCTACAACATCATTGCTGTCGGGATTTGTCTTGCCGGCTGGATGAATCCGCTTCTTGCGGCGGTGCTCATGCCGATCAGTTCCATCGTAACCACCGCAATCGCTTCGCGTGTGTAGCACTATCCGAACATCGCGGGAGCCATGGATTTCCAGACGGCGGAACGCGGGACTTTTACCTTTTCCTTCATCACTCGTTCGATTCCGGCAGTGCGAAGTTCCGCAGCAGTCTTCTGCGCGAGAATCATCGGCAGGCGTGTTGAGAAACGCACTCGCGAGTTTTGTATTGCTCCGGCATATTCCGGCATTTCACCGAGGTACGATTCGCAAATGCCCAGCCATTTTTCGAAAACAGGGTGAAGGGTTTCAGGGGTGAGTTGCGAACTTCCGTCCCAACCGGCTTCTTTCAACTCATCTGACGGAAGGTAGCACCGCCCGCCCGGTAGATCTTCATGAAGGTCCCGAAGAATATTGATAAGCTGCAGGGCCTGTCCCAGTTTCTTGCCTTTCTTCAGGAGGGTGGTGGCTTTGTCAGGTGACGCAAAGCGAGACCCGAGATTGGTATAGCCGACCTTGGTCCAGAACTGGCCGACGGATCCTGCGACCCAGTAGGTATAGCGGAGCAGATCCTCTTCGGAAGGGAGTGCGGTCAGTTGGCCGGGGGGGAAGTCGGAGAGATCTCTCCTTTGCCCGTGGATGATTGTCAGGATGACCTCCTCGAGGTGACTGCGATTTGCGTCATCCAGATGCTGCAGGTGGGTGAAAATGTCGTTCGCGTGTTCAACGAGGTGGCGCTCCCCGTCGTGCGGATGGTCGATAGGCAGTGAAATGGGATCTCCGGGAAGTTCTTCCGACCTGTCGATTACCGCAGCTCGCATGCGTTGGAGAAGATCGAGCCGGTCATTCAGCGGGATTCCGGGAGCGTCCGCGACCGTATCGCTCAGCCGTGCCAGCAAATAGCCGAGCGATACCGGTTCCCGCATTGCTTTCGGGAGAAAGCGCATGCTAAAGAAAAAGGAACGCGAAACAGAGCGCAGAAGATCGTCATCGACCGGCATGGGCGGATTGTAGACCGGATGCAACAGGGTTCAATGATAGACATCACTCTGTTAAGTCATCGATCTAACAGGGTTGCGTGCCTTGGAGAATTGACTGTTGCAGCTTCTTTCCCTACAAACCGTAATCCCCGAATGATTCAGATGTCCTTCCGATTAATCTCCGCTTTAGTCCTGTCCTTTTTTACCGCCTGCTTACAGTCAGAGGAAAAACCCGACCTTCCTGTTCTTGATATATCAGATGAAAAGGAACGGCACGTAATCATTGCGGAGGGAACGGAGCAAACCTACCAGGGGCATCCCTATCAGCTACAGATGCCTGACAAAAACACATTGTTTGTCGTTTGGTGCATTAATCACGGGGGCGCAGCCGGCCCAATGGCGAAGAGCACGGACGGTGGACTGACCTGGAAGCGGCTCGATGACCGCCTGCCCGACGAATTTTCCACCCATCAGAACTGTCCGAGTATCTATCGGCTGATCGACCCGGATGGAAAAGCGCGTCTCTGGGTCTGGTCAGCCGCAAAGGGAACCAGAAAAGGACCGGGCATGCCGTCCATCATGAGTGAGGACGAGGGGGAAACGTGGAAAGAGATGCCGCCGATCGGATTTCCCTGTGTGATGACTTTCAGCAGTATGGTAAAACTGAAAGACGGGAGGTACCTCGGGCTATATCACAAGGGGCCGGAAGGTGCGGACCGCCCTCCACTTGGTGTTTTTCAATCGATTTCAGCGGATGGCGGCTTTACCTGGAGTGAGCCGAAGGTGGTGGCAAAAGTCGACGAGAAAAACCCCTGTGAACCGTTTGTGTTTCATTCACCCGACGGGAAAGAACTTTGCTGCCTGATGCGGGAGAATACGCACAAAGGGCGCAGCCTCGTCATGTTTTCCTCCGACGAAGGGGGGACGTGGAGCGAACCGGTCGATACCAGTTGGGGCCTGACGGGAGACCGTCACATCGGGACGCAATTGCCAGACGGGCGGTGGGTGATCGCCTTCCGCGACCAGGCAATCAACAGTCCGACAAAGGGGCATTTTGTGGCGTGGGTGGGAACCTATGACGACATCAAGAATGGCAAGCCGGGGCAATACCGGGTCAAACTGCTTCACAGTCACGCGAAGCGAACCGGAGACTGCGGTTACCCTGGAGTCAGTCTGCTCGAAGACGGAACGATTGTCGCGACCACATACATCAAGTATTCGCCGGGACCGGAAAAGCACTCGGTCGTCTCCACTCGCTTTAAAATTGACGAACTCGACGGTATGAAGAAAACCGCCGCAAACTGATACCTCTCTTCCACACAATTATGAAAACAGCAGCACACTTCCTCATTTTTGTCGCTTGCTCACTTGCCACGGTAACTTGGGGACAGAAGGCCGAAGAAAAGCCAAAATATGCAGACTCGGTCCCCGAGCCGACAGAATCGGAAGTCCGGTATGGCAAGCACGAGAGAAACGTTCTCGATTTCTGGAAAGCGGAATCAGACACGCCGACACCGGTCGCTTTCGTGATTCACGGGGGCGGATGGACCGGGGGATACAAAGAACGTTTGCCTCGCTTTGCGGATCCGAACGCACTTCTGGAGGCCGGGATCTCAGTGGTTTCTATCAACTATCGCCTGATTAAAAAAGACTCCCGAGTCGATACCACTCCTCCGGTTCAGGCGCCCCTGCATGATGCCGCCCGCGCCCTGCAGTTTGTTCGCAGCAAGGCAGAAGAGTGGAATATCGACAAAGAGCGTATTGGCGCGGCGGGGGGATCCGCAGGCGCCTGTTCCAGTCTCTGGCTCGCGTTCCATGATGACCTTGCGGATCCGGACAGCGAAGATCCGGTCGCTCGTGAGTCGAGCCGGCTTTTCTGCGCGGCCGTACTGGGAGCTCAGACAACTCTGGATCCGAAGCAGATGAAAGAGTGGACTCCGAACAGTCGCTATGGTGGGCACGCGTTCGGACTGAAAAACTTTCCGGAATTTCTGGCAAAGAGAGAAGAAATCCTGCCGTGGATAGCGGAGTATTCGCCCTATGCTCTCGTCTCGAAAGACGACCCTCCCGTTTATTTGTCCTACAACCGCCCTCCTGCAATCGGGGAGAAGCAAAAAGACCCGACTCATACTGCGAATTTCGGAGTGAAGTTGCAGGAGCGCTGCAGAGAAATGGGAGTGAAGTGCGAGTTGGTCTATCCCGACTCCCCCGGAAAAAGTCACTCCTCCACGACTGATTTTCTGATCGCCAACTTAAAAAATGACGGGGAAGATTATGTGTCTCTCTTCACAGGGGAGAACCTTGATGGATGGGACGGGGATCCGAAACTGTGGAAGGTCGAGAACGGAGTGGTCGTAGGAACCTGTGACGGGCCGGATCATCTCGAGCACAATTCCTTTCTGATCTGGCGGGGCGGGACGGTGAAAAATTTTGAGCTGCGGGCTACCATGCGGGTCATCGGGGACAACAATTCGGGAATCCAATATCGAAGTCGTGAGCTCAAGGATGTCGCACCCTGGGTGATATCCGGATACCAGTGCGATGTTCATCCTGCGATCGAGCACACGGCGATGACATATGAAGAAAAGGGGAGGGGAATCTTCGGGCTGAACGGGAAAAATGTCCTGCTCGATCCTGCCGGAGAGAGATGGCTTATCTCGGAGCATGAGCCCGTCAAAGTGGACGTCAGCGAGTGGCAGGAATACACGGTCATCGCGCGCGGCAACCACCTCATCCATAAAGTCGCTGGGAAGACGACTTCAGAGCTGGTCGATTGCCATGAAGAGGGGCGTGCAATGGAAGGCCTGCTCGCCATTCAGCTTCACCGGGGGAATGCGAACCGGGTCGAGATCAGGGATCTCAAATTGAAAGTGCTGGACGATGAGACTGCCGTCATACCTTTCGATTCTGACAAGTTGTTAAAGGGGGCGACGAAAATCGAACGCCCCAGAACGGGTCGTCCGCAAGGGACAGGACCGGTGCAGCAAAGAAGTAAAAAGAAATAGACGATGTTCCGGATTTTCTTATTCCTGACTCTACTACTCGGCGGCGCAGTTTTCGCTTCCGACCGAAAAGAGCCCCCCAATGTGATCCTGATTCTCGCCGATGACATGGCCGTCGGGGATCTCTCTTGCTTCAATGACGGGGTGAGCCGTACTCCGAATCTGGAACGGTTGAAGTCGGAGAGTGTTTATTTTTCTCATGCCTACTCGGGGTCGCCGGTTTGTGCTCCGGCACGCGCTTCGTTGCTGACGGGGCGGTACCCGCACCGGACAGGAGTCGTGACGTTGAACATGGAAAAATATCCCGAATTCACCCGGCTCCGCCTCGACGAGGAGACGCTGGCCGACCGCTTTCGTTCGGGAGGGTATCGAACCGGTATCATCGGGAAATGGCATTTGGGATTGGGAGAGGAATACCATCCCCTGAAACGCGGGTTTGATGAAGCGGAAGTCTTTCTCGGTCACCTCATGGCGAAGAGTTATTTCGGCTTTCAGCTCGACATCAACGGGGAAGTGAAAGACTTCAGTCAACCGGGCGACTATCTGACGACGGAGTTGTCGAATCGTGCCATCGACTTTGTCCGTCGTCACAGGGACAAACCGTTTTTTCTCCACCTCGCCCATTACGCACCGCACCGGCCGCTCGATGCCCCTGCAGATCTAGTGAAGCGGTATATGGATGCGGGGCTGGGTGAGAAGACGGCGACAGTTTATGCCATGATTGAAGTCATGGACCAGGGCATCGGTTCCTTGTTAAATGAACTCGATTCTCTGAAGATCGCCCGGAACACGATCGTGATCTTTGCAAGTGACAACGGACCCGACCCACTCGTTGAAGAGCGTTTCAATATGGGATTGAGAGGTGCAAAATACGAAGTTCATGAGGGAGGGATTCGCGTTCCGTTTATGGTTCGACGGCCGGGGGCCATCAAGCCGGGTGAAAGCGATGCGGCCGTTCATTTTGCCGATGTGTTTCCCACACTCGTTGAGATATGTGGGTTGCCGGAGCCTTCCACACGGGCAACCCGGCTGGACGGCGTCAGTTTTGCAGCGGTATTGGAAGGGAGAGCGTTTTCGGGACCTGAGCACCGGTTTTGGCAGTGGAACCGATGGCGGCCCCGCTACACTCACAACGCTGCCATGCGGGAAGGAAGCTGGAAACTGGTCCGTCCGTTTGTAACCAAGAATATGCCGAAGGAACCGTCACGTCTCCCTCCCGTTCTGTATAACCTCGCAACCGATCCGGCAGAGTCGAATGATGTCGCAGTGGACCACCCTGACCGGGTAAAAAGAATGGAAGCAGCTCTCCGAAAGTGGACAGAAGAGATCGAGAGCGACCGGAAACGAAGGCGGCAGTGATTTTTTGCCGCGACGGGGAGAATTGCCAGTCTCCACTGGTCTTTCAATCCAATCTGGTCGCAACCGGGAAAAGCATTTTTGCACAAAAAACTATATAATTTGTAGGTCTAATTTGTAGGTCAGACCTACAGTTATATTTCGCTTGCCAAATCCTGCTCCATCCCCCATCCTGCCCGCATGAATGGAGTCAGATTGCTGGGAGAAGGGCGTTCGTTTTATCATGTGATGTCGCGGGTGGTGGACCGGCGGATGGTGTTTGAGCCGAAGGACAAAGAGGTGTTTCGCAAGATCATGC
>JAKSBG010000111.1 GCA_022361255.1 Verrucomicrobiales bacterium | reverse complement strand
TCAGTAAACAATAAATTCTGACTGTTGTCGAAAGCGAGCCGGTGGGGACGATTCAACTGAGCTGCGGTCGCCGCGCTTCCATCACCACTGAAACCGGCCACACCGGTGCCTCCGATCGTTGTGATCATGTTGTCAGAGGAAGACACTTTTCGAATCCGGTGATTGTTCTCATCAGCAATAAACAAATTGTAAGAGACATCGACTTCGATCCCGTTAGGGCCGTTGAGCCGTCCCGAAAGGGCATCGACGTTGTCGGCAAACCCCTCCACGCCGTCACCGGCTACGGTGAATATTTTGTTCTCCGAGACATCCACTTTGCGGACACGATGATTCAGGCGCTCCACCAGGTAAATATCGCCCACCCCATCGTAGTCGACATCGACCGCTCCGCTCAGAGCACTTGTCGTCGGGTCGACATCGTCGGCACCGGCGCCTGCTGTTCCGGTCCCCGCCACATTCACGATGATATCGGTCGGGTCGATCAGGTTGTTCGCCCCGGCGATGATGCGACGGATCTGGCTCGAGCAGGCGATCAGAAGATCCCCGTTGGGGAGAAATCGCATTCCGGACGGATTAATTCCGGCAGATTGCGCCTGCCCCCCGTCACCACTGTTCCCGGTTGCTCCCGTTCCGGCAACGGTGGTGATGGTTTTCGTGACCGCATCGACCCGGCGAATCCGGTAGTTGAAGGAATCTGCGATAAACAGATTTCCTTCGCTATCCACTGCCAGCCCGGTAGGAGTATACAGCTCAGCCATCAGGGCATCCCCTCCGTCGCCGGAAAAACCTTGAGTCCCGGCACCGGCGACCCGGGTGATGACACCGGATGCATCGACGCGACGGATCCGATTGCCCGTAGCGATGTAGTAGGAATCCGTAATCGGGAAATACGTGATCGCATTGGGTTCGGTAATCGAGGCCGCGGTTGCCGCACCTCCTTCATCCGAAGCGCTGTAGAGATGGCCTCCGTCCCCGGCGATTGTGTCGATGTCACCCACATCTGCGAGGCCACACACGGGCGGGCCCACGAAGGCAAGGAGCACAAAGATCTTAGCGAAAGAAATTCCGGACCGTTTCCTCATGACAAAAAATAGTAACCTCAATAGGATCGTATGAAAAGAGACGAATCAAAACCGGTACCCAGTCACGCCTTTGACGAATCGGCGGAATGAATCGAAATTACAAGACCATGAAAAGACGAACGCTCCTCTCCACTGCAGCGGTGGCTGCCTTCGGGAAATATTCTTTTGCCGAGGAAAAGATCATCGAAGTTCTCGAAAAAGAACCGACTCAACCGAACGGGGTCATCAAAAAGACAGCGGAGGAGTGGAAAAAGGAACTGACTCCCGAGCAATACCGCATTCTCCGCGAGGCCGGCACCGAGCGCGCCAATGGCAAGGTATACGAAGAATTTAAAAAGCAGGGCGGAGGCACCTACTATTGTGCGGGCTGTGATGCCGAGCTTTTTTCCTCCGAGGAGAAATTCGACTCCCATTGCGGATGGCCTTCCTTTTACGACCCGTCCAAAGCAAAAAACATCAAAACAGATGTCGATTATCACCTCGGTTATGCAAGGACAGAAGTTCGCTGCGCGGTATGCGACGGCCACCTCGGCCACGTTTTCTCCGGAGAGAAATTTGAGAGTCTTGGCGGGAAGAAAACTCCGACCGGCAAGCGATATTGCATCAACGGAACCGTGCTGAAATTCGTTCCGTTTCCCGACAAGAAGGACGGGGCGGAAAAGAAGACGGATAAGAAGAAGTGAGGCCCGGGAACGCGCCGCCTCTCTTTCTCATTGCATCGCTGCGTTGCCGTGGTGATGGTACATTTCCATGTCCCTCTTCCAGCTCAGCTCCGAATTCCAACCTCAGGGGGACCAGGAGCAGGCCATTGCCAAGCTGAGCAAGTCTCTGCTTGCAGGCAACGAACATCAGACTCTGCTCGGAGTTACCGGCTCCGGAAAAACCTTCACGGTCGCCAACCTGATTGCCGAACTCGGCAAGCCGACGCTGATCATGTCGCACAACAAGACGTTGGCGGCGCAGCTCTACAGCGAGTTCAAAGGCTTTTTTCCGAACAACGCGGTCGAATATTTTGTTTCCTATTTCGACTACTACCAGCCCGAGGCCTACATTCCGCGCACCGATACCTACATCGAGAAAGATTCGTCGATCAATGATGAGATCGAACGCCTGCGCCTCTCTTCGATGAGTTCGCTGCTGACGCGAAAGGACGTCATTGTCGTCGCGAGCGTGTCCTGCATCTACGGCCTCGGCTCTCCCGAAGACTACCAGAACATGATGGTTCCGGTGAAAGTCGGGCAAAATCTCGATCGCGATGATCTGCTCAAAGATCTCGTCTCGATTCTCTACGAGCGGAACGACATTGAATTCGGGCGGGGAAAATTCCGGGTGCGCGGTGATGTCGTCGAAGTGTTTCCAGCCTATCTCGACGACGAGGGAGTCCGGGTGGAATTTTTCGGCGACGAAATTGACCGCATCACGCTCTTCGATCCGCTCACCGGAAACAGTAGGCATCAGCTCGATGATGTGACTTTCTACCCCGCGAAGCAATTCGTGACACCGAAAGAAAAGCTGATGAAGGCCGTCGTCGCGATCCGCGCCGAGCTGAAGGAGCGCATCGAGTACTTTGAGAAAAATCAGCAATACCTCGAAGCCCAGCGCATCAAGCAGCGCACCGAGTATGACATCGAAATGATGCAGGAAATGGGGTTCTGCCAGGGGATTGAGAACTATTCCCGCCACCT
>JAKSBG010000534.1 GCA_022361255.1 Verrucomicrobiales bacterium | reverse complement strand
GATCACATCGGCAAGGGCGGAGGCACCGGGGATTTCGAAAGCGAAGAGGTGGGAAAATGAGAAGAGGAGCGCGGAAATAAGAAGTGGCTTCTTCATGGAAAAAGGATACGGGCATTCGATACTGCGGGCAACGGGGAAACGATCAGGTAACGGGGGATGAAATTCTGTAGCCGCGCTTGCAAAAGCGTGGCCCGGCAGTTTTGCGGGAGCGGCCACCGGCTTGCGACGGCGGCTACAGGTGCGAGAGCTGCGTCCGGTTGGCAGAGCCTGTAGCCGCGCTTGCAAAAGCGTGGCGAACCGCTTCCGCACCAGCTTCCGATCACTCTTCCTCTTTCCACTCCACGCCTTCCGGCAGGCCGGAAACGATCCAGTCTTTTGCCTGAATTTCTTCGGACCGGATCACCCGTAATCCACTTTTTGACCCGGTCAGGATATTCCCCTGCATGTTAAACCTCGCCGAGTCCCGCACGACGATCGCTCCGTCCGTCGCCTGAAGGGCGCGGAAGGTGCAGTTCGACACGATGCTGTCGCTGCAACGGTCAAAGACGAGCCTCCCGTTGCGCTCGAACTGCCGGGGATTGAATGTGTTCCCGTTGATCACCAGCCGCTTGCTGTCACGGGCATGGATGAAATCCGGATTGGGAGCGAAGAAGGTATTGCCTGACAAAGTCACATCGGTGGCGTGAGAAATATCGATGAGGACATTGGTGTCACTGACGACATTCCCGCTGATGGTGACAGAATCGACGGGCCAGATTTCTTTCCCGAGTATCCGGATGTTCGCTCCGCCGGGTGCGATAGAATCGAAGTCTTTTCCCCCATAGTTGGAGCTGTGCTGGATCGTGCAGCCCGTTATCGCGACTTCGGCGACAGATTTGGATTTGTCTTTCGGGGAACCGGACACATCGATCAGAATGTTGGCTGCGTTGGTTTGTGTATTGTCGGCGGGCATGTTGCCTTCGATATCGCAGTTTCCGATGTGAAGGTTCCTGACATTACCATCACGAACGACAATGCCGCCGAGCCTGTTGTAGCTGATGTGGGAATTGCCGACATTGATCTGATGAAGATTGACGTCATCGAGATAGAGCCCGATTCCGGAGTTTTCGTAGAGGTGGACGTCAGAGATGATCACGTTCCGGTTTCGCTCCGCGAGAATGATCCCGTGCCGGCACCAGCGGACGTGGACTTTGTTGACGATCGCTCCCACCGTTTGAAACAGTTCAATTCCGGATGCCCGGGGATGGTTTCCCACGATTTCGAAACCTTCGATGACGGGCATGCGCTCGTTCCAGGTGGCGGGCTCGAAGGACTTCGGGCTGGCGGTGCCCTTGTGGGTACCGACCACCCGGATCGCCGGCCCGGGACCGTCCATGACGAGGGTGGCGGGGCCGTCCCCGGTGCGGACAGTTGTGCTGCGCTTTTGATCCAACTTGACCACCAATGATTCGGTGATGCGGTGGACACCTGCCGGGAGAATGAGGTCACCGGTTTCCGTGATTCGTTTCTGAAGTTCCGCGGTTTGGTCCGGGAGATTGGCGACGTCAGGAATTTGCGTAGTGGCAGTGGGTGAATCCTGTGCCCGCGTGGAAATGGGAATCAGGGCGAAGAGTAGGACGAGAGCGCGCATGGTGGGGAAAGAGTTTTGGAGACTCTTTCAAATGTCCTCACGCGGATCAAGGACGCACCTGTGGTTTCTGCAGGATGGACAGGCGGCGGCTTGCGGATTGTCCCTCTTGCGAAATTTTCTCCAGATACTTCGGGCTGGAACCGGTGACGACCGCTTGCCGGTCGTCAATTTTTTTCGGGGTCAAAATTCGACAGAGAAACACACAGGGGGTGTCTACGAACAAAAACACGGCGAGGCCTACGAGAGAGATGACCCCTATCTGAATCCCGAGGCCACAGATGATCAGGAGCAGCTGAGCATGCAAAGTAATCTGGCGATGGTCATTACGATATGCTTCGTCCGGTGTCGCGAATCAAGCCCCACCCTCATAGCGAATTGTATCCCGAAGAAGTAGTATGATGAAAAGGAAAGCCGGGAAGTAGAAAATCTCATTCCATGTGGAACGGTTACTTTCGCCTCTTTCTTTTTTTCGACTTAAGCTTCAGTTTCGTCGTGTCTACCTGCGTGCTTGCAATCTCTGATCGCGATGTGAAGCGAAGAGTCGCCCGGGTCTTTTTTCTTGTGGATTTCGCTTTTACCCGAATTTGAGCCCTGCCCGTTTCCTGAGGAGGTAGGTCAGAAATGAAAAGGGTATTCGCTCTTAAAGCTGCCGTCACGTTGCGCCTGCCGTTAGTCAGATAGAAAACTTTCGTCTTTGTTTTTCGGGACGGGCGATTCATCCCGATGATTAGCGAATCGGCGATGATGCTGTCGTTCTGAAAAGAAACATAGGATCGCAACGTTCGCTTTTTGACCAGTTTCCTAGAAAGTGTCTGTCTGCTACCAGAAGTGTTGTAAATATTATTGCCTCGGTGCGAAGTTATTGAAGATCTTTTGCCGATTCGGGAGTCAGGTTGGAACATCTCCGCTCCGAGGGCTTCGACTGCCCCGATGTCAGGTCCGGCCCCGACAATCCGGGGGAAACCGGCACCTCTTTGATCAAAGGGGATTGATTCGGATGTGTCTGAGTCCGAATCAAGGTCGAGTGCATCGGAAGGGAGTTTGGCTGCGTCCGCCATATCAATGACGGGGCTGCCGGGGAGAGGGGGCATGGTTTTTGTGATACCACCATAGTCTCCCAGTGGAGCCAAAACAGGGGAGGTAGTAAGCAAGTTCTGACGGCTCGATTCTGTGATTGAACCAAAGATATCAGGGTTTTCAATGGCAGTGTTTTCTGCAATAATCGTATTATTAATCTTAATCTCCCCACAACGCAGGCCGCCTCCTCTGCCCGGGGCGCGAGCCTCGTTTTGCACTATGGTTGACTGGTGAATTGAAAACGCATCATTGTCGTGGGCGTAGAAAATTCCTCCTCCGTAGCCATGTGAAGAATTATTTGCGACGGTCGATTGAGATATAGCGCCCTCCTCAATCGCTGAAATATACAATCCTCCTCCGTTTGCACTGCCGGCAGGGATCTGACTTGTCCCGGTGTGGTTACCTGCAACAAGGCAATTCAACATCGAGAAAGTGCCTCCGTAGAAGCGGCCGCCGGCCCCGCTTCCCGCTACAAAACCGTCAGAAGTACGGTTTGCATAGATAGAACAGCGATTAAGAGACATTTGACACTCAATAGCATATATGCCGCCTCCGTCTCCGGCAGCGCCGTCAGATGCGTCTGGTGACGCCCCTCCTGTTCCGGTCGTGTTTTCGAATATGCTTGATGAGTTAATTTCGGCGGAGCTAAATTGAGTGTAAATCCCGGCTCCCACACCACCTTTGCCGCCGTTTCCGGAGGAAGCGTCCCCTCCATTGCCGGTGGAGTTTCCTGAAACGGTTGTGGCAAAGACAAACAAGTTGCCATCATAGCATGCGATTCCACCGCCCGCTCCACCTTGTTTTCCCGCTCCTCCTGAACCGGTTCTGTTTTGCGAAACTGTACTGTTATAAATATAAAGTGATCCCTTGTCGTTGTAAATGCCACCTCCTGTGCCTCCCGTTCCTATGCTTCCCCATCCGTCTCCGCTTGAATTTTCTGATACTACGGAATTTCGAATGGTTACACTTCCGGAGGAATTGTAAATACCGCCACCTCTCCCTCCGTATGAATCAGTTTCTTCTCCCGCACCTCCGTTGCCGGCCGTGTTTCCCGTTACCTGGCAATTCAGTAAAGTTAGATTACCCGATGAGAAAATGCCTCCGCCTTCTTCACTGGTTTCAGATAGGCCATTTCGGATTACGATGTTGTTTAGTATGACTTCGCAATCAGCGTTTGGGATATTGAAAATCCTGCCATTTTGAGCTCCATCAATAGTAAACCCATTAGGCAATGACGAAGCATCTATATCCAACATTCCGGATGTTTTATCTATAGTGAGATCTCCTGAAGTGAGAGTCAAAGTGCTTCCGTCAAGTGCCGGGTCAAAAGTGATCGTGTTGTCCCCCCTGTCAAATCCAGCGATCTTGATGGCTTCCCGAAGTGATCCTTCGCCATCATCATTGAGATTTGAAACCGTGAATGCGTTGGGGTTCGGTAATGCTGTGTGGAGATATGCCAACTCCTGTGCGATTAGCAGGGATCCTTCAGAGTCGGAAAAATGGTCAAAAAGTCGAACTCCCCCAATGAGCCCTGAGTAGGAAGCGATCGCGCTATTGGCGAACGAGTAGCCCAATCCGAAACTTCCCTGACGATCCTCCTCTCCGTAATCCACGATTCCGGAATACCCGGCGTTTTCAGCAACTTGCCCCCCCTCCGCATCATAGAGACGAATCCCATAGTCATATCCGGAGCCAACGCCGCGCGTTCGCCACGTCGCAACAAGTGTCCACCATTTGTTTTGCAGGGAGGAAGGTAAGTCGAGGGTCTCACTTCCTCCGTCGAGATCGAATTCGATTTGTTGAAGGGATGGTAATTTGATATCCCAGCCGACGATTGTTTGCATCGAAACAAGAAAAGCTTCCTCGGAGTTGAGTGACAGAGGGCTGAATGAGATCGCGACGGTAAATGCAGAGTGGAGATAAGGCGGCTCGCCCGACCGCACAAGGTATCGCTCGTAAGAGTCGTTGTTCTCGTGGTCGTTGTTGGATTCAAACCGCAGTGCTCTCGTTCCGTTTGAGGTGACGATATCTTGTGAGTAGATTGGCCCAAATCCGTCGTAGCCTTCCATAAACGGCTCGTCACCGACCAACGGGTCCCAGGACGTTACCTCATTTAAGGAATTTACGGTGACACCCACATTTGCATCATAAGCAGCAAATTCCCCGGCATCTGCGACAATCGTGTATGCTACTGCAAATGCGTATGCCGCTACAAATCGAAGAAGCGGCAAGACAGGTTGGTTCATTGTAAATACGGTAGCGCAATCAGTGTTCCAATGGTAGAAAAAGGGCTTTTCACTCCGCCGTCAGCGCCGCCCGCTCATCACCACCGCCACGTTTCTCGATAAAGTAATCCCAGTCCCCGTGGAAGCGGGTTGCGGCGCCGTTGTTCACGTGGATGACGTCCTTGGCGAGTTTCTTGATGAAGTGCACGTCGTGCGAGATGAAAACGAGTGTTCCGGCGTAGCTCTCCAATGCGAGGATGAGTGACTCCACCGTCAAGATATCGAGGTGTGTCGTCGGCTCATCCATGAGGAGAATGTTCGGCGGGTCGACGAGGAATTTTACGAGGTTGAGTCGCGATTTTTCCCCTCCGCTGAGCACCTTGGTCATTTTGTAGACCTCATCCTTGCGAAACATGAAGGAGCCGAGAATACCGCGTGCCTCGTCTTCACGAAGGGTGGGGGCCGCTTCGAGAACTTCGGTAAGAACGGTGTTGTTCGGATTCAGCGTCGCGGCACGGTGCTGGGAAAAATAGCCGATCTTCGCGTTGTGACCGGGGACGCGCTTTCCTTTCTGAGGCTCCAGTTCGTCGGCAAAGAGTTTGAGAAGAGTCGACTTTCCGGATCCGTTCGGACCGACGAGAACGGTTCGTTCCTCGCGTTCGATAACGATATCGAGACCTTCGTAGACTTTGTGGTCACCGTAGGCGAAATGAACTTCTTCGAGGCTGATCGCTTTCTGACCGCCCCGTGGAGGTTCCGGAATCTGGAAGCGGAATGGCTTTTTCGGAGCGAGCGGTTTCTCGATTTTATCCATCCGCTCGATTTCCTTGAGCTTGGATTGCGCCTGGCTCGCCTTGGAGGAGACGTTCCGGAATTTGTTCGCGAAAGCCTGAAGCTCTTTGATTTGTTTCTGCTGATTCTTGTAAGCGGCGTTCAAGTTGTCGTAGTTCTTTTTCCGCTGCTCGACGTAGTCAGAATAATTCCCGGTGTAGTGGATCAGTTTTTTGTTTTCGATGTCGTGGACAGAATCGACCAGCTCATCCATGAACTCGCGATCGTGAGAGATCATCAGGATCGCACCGGAATAATTCTTCAAGTAATCCTGGAACCAGAGCAGCGACATGAGGTCGAGGTGGTTGGTCGGCTCATCGAGCATCAGCAGGTCGGGCTCGATCACGAGGAGACGGGCGAGGTGTGCCCGCATGATCCATCCACCGGACATCTCCTTGGCTGGACGGTCGAAATCTTCCTCCTGGTAGCCCAGACCCCGCAGCATTTCTTTGGCTTTGGCTTCGACTTTCGGGTCGTTCAGGGCATTGAATTTTCCATCTGCTTCGAGGTATTGCGGGCAGGAAACGTCGCCTTCATCCTCCAGTTTTTTTAAGGTGGCTTCGAGCTCCTGCAGCATCCCGGCACGACCGGTTGCAATCTCGATCACGGTGTAGTCGCCCACGTCTTCGCTCTCCTGCGGGAGAAATCCGGTCAGGGTCCACTCGTCGCGTTCCACCGTTCCTTTGTCAGCCTCTTCCTCGCCGAGAATGATTCGGAAAATGGTCGACTTTCCGGCACCGTTCGGGCCGACGAGAGCGACGCGTTCGCCGTAGTTTACCTGCAGGTCAGCGTTTTCGAAAAGCGCGTTGCCGCCGTAGGATTTTTTGAGATTGCGGATCGTAAGCATGGGATCGTGCGAATGTTCGCGTCCTACATACCGGAAAGTGCCGCTTCCGCAAATTGAAAGGGTAGGGAAAGCAATTGCGCGGAATCTTCCATCTGAAACAGATTCGATGAAACCAACTCTCCTGAAACACAAATCGGGACACGTATCAGGGACCGGCAAGGAAAGCACGTCGGTGGATGATAGGGGGATGAATGCCCGGAGAATGACAATCTCGAAAAAAATGTGTCCAATTGTTCACGCGACGACCTTTTTCCTGCAAATTCCTTTTATGAAAAACTTCCTGCGAATTGTCCTGCTTTTCTCCTTTTGGAGTGGAGTGAATGCAGAAGAACCGGTTCAAATATCCGGAGTGTATCCACAGTTGCGAATGTGGAATGAAGAGGGGGAATGCGGAACCGGAGCTCTTGTCGTATGGCAGGGTGAGCTGTGGGCGATCACCTACGCACCACACATGCCAAGGGGATCAACGGACAAACTCTACCGGATTTCGCCGAAATTTGAGCAGTCGATATTCGAGGGCAGCGTGGGGGGCACTCCGGCGAACCGGATGATTCACCCGGAGACAAATCAATTGCTGATCGGTCCCTATGTGATCGATGAGAAGAAAAACATTCGCGTCTTGCCGCCGACGGAAATGGTGGGACGGCTTACGGCTAATGCCAGGCACCTGACCGAACCGGAATCCAAGGTGTACTACGCGACGATGGAGGAGGGGCTCTACGAGGTTGATATGGAGACGCTTGAATTCCGGTGTTTCATTCGCGATGGCCACATGAAAGATGGAGAGGGGATATCGAGCAAGCTGCCCGGATATCATGGCAAAGGAATGTACATGAGTCAGGATCGACTCGTGTATGCCAATAACGGGGATCGTGACCCCCGCGTAAAAGTCGATCCTACGATCGATTCCGGTGCCCTCGCGGAGTGGTTCGGGGAAGGGGATTGGCAACTGGTTCGACGAAATCAATTCACCGAGGTTACGGGGCCGGGAGGCATCTACGGAAATGAGGGCCCGGCTTCCGATCCGATCTGGACGATGGGCTGGGATGCAAAATCGGTGATCCTGGGATTGCTGGAAGAAGGGGATTGGCATTGGTTCCGTCTGCCCAAGGGAAGCCACAGTTATGACGGTGCGCACGGCTGGAACACGGAGTGGCCCCGCATCCGTGAAATCGGGGAAGGGGAGACCTTCCTCGCAACCATGCACGGGACATTCTGGAATTTTCCGTCGTCATTTTCTCTGGGCAATCGGGCCGGGATTTCTCCCCGCTCCAACTACCTGAAGGTGATCGGGGATTTCTGCCGGTGGAAGGACCACATCGTGATGGGATGTGACGATTCCGCGAAAGCAGAATTTCTGAATACGCGTGATTTCAAAGCTGCTCACGGAGCGCCGAAACAGTCGAATTCGAATTTGTGGTTCGTGAAACCGGAGCAGCTTGATCAACTGGGCCCCGCGATTGGTCGAGGGTCTGTCTGGTTGCGGGAAGACGTGGCTGCAGGAGGTGTGTCGGACAGCTTTCTCTTTGCCGGGTATGACTACCGTCAGTTGCATCTCTTTCACGAAGGGGAAACAGAAGCGCGGTTTCGAATCGAGATCGATCGAGACGGAACGGGCGAATGGAAGAAAATGGAGGAAGTGACAGTTCCGGCGGGAGGCGCTCATTCCCCGGTTTTTCCCGCCGATGTGAGCGGAGAATGGATCCGGCTGGTGGCGCTGAACGATGCGGTGAGCGTGACGGCGAATTTCCAGTATCGCAATCGCGATGAGAGGACCCGTGCTGCCCATTCCATCTTCGACGGCATTTCCCAAACGGGTGAGAACACGGAGGAGGAAGTCGTAGGAGTAATGCGAAGTTTGGCATACGACCGCCTTGGTCTCGTTGCAGCACCAGACGCGGAGGGGAAAGAGGCGGCCTATTTCGAACTGAAAGAAACACTCGAGATCGTTCCCGGTGACAATCCCGGAGAGGCTTCCCAACTGGTGAGGGATGTGAGGCAACCGGAGGGCGGATACGAGGTGGATATCGCTTCCATCGTGTTTACCGAGGACGGGAAGCGCTGGCGCCTTCCTTTTCATCCTGATCGGGTTCCGGTGGGGATTGATCGGGAGGTCGATGTCTCTTCTGAGACAGGAGATGCTGCCGAGCAGCCGAAAAGCCTCACCACCGGAGTTCGCGTTTCTGTCAGCTCGATTCACAAAAGCTACGACGCCTCTTTTGCTGTGGATGGAAAGGAGAACGATGAAGAAGCGCGCTGGATCTCCCGCGATGAGAAGCAGCCATGGATAGAAATAGATCTTGGAGAAGCGCAAACCGTCCGCCAGTTCCGGGTAATTTCCGGATGGCAGAAAGACAGTGCCTTTGCCGCGCAGAATTTCGATGTTCAGACCCGGGAGGGAGAGGAATGGAAAACCGTTCCGGGAGGGGCCATTCGAGACAATCAGAAGATCGATCACTTCATCGATTTTGCCGAACCGGTTGTTTCTCGCCACTGGCGGATCATCTCACAGGATGAAGGCTATCTGCGCATCTACGAAGTTGCTGCCTATGCCGAACCCGTCGAACGCTCGAGCGTCATTCCAAGTGGGTTCGGACCCGTCCGGGTTTGCCGGGAGGTGGCAACGGAGCGTGATTTGTTGAATGCGCAGGGAACGTTCTACGAGTTGCCGGCGCGCAACGCTCAAGGCCTCGCCAAAGTGCGCCCGATCGC
Organism: Verrucomicrobiales bacterium; assembly: GCA_022361255.1. Classification (GTDB taxonomy): domain Bacteria; phylum Verrucomicrobiota; class Verrucomicrobiia; order Verrucomicrobiales; family DEV007; genus Arctic95D-9. The sequence continues at coordinate 6,683 of JAKSBG010000534.1, read as the reverse complement.
GACGCATTCCCTCGCGATCCAGGACTTCTGTTCCCACAACGGGCTGCTCTTTTTCACGGGGGTGAACCCTTCCGCGGACAATGATCGCATTCTTCGGAGCGAGGATGGAAAAGCGGCGGTCTGGGCAGGCGTCATCGACGAACTTTGGCAGCTCGGCAAACCACGCGGAAAGGGCGGACCATGGAAAAATTCTCCGGTCGAGGCAGATGTACCTTCGGATCCCTACCTGATGACGGCTTACGACAGGAAAACCGTGTCGCTCACTGCAGAATCGGATGCCCGTATTTCCCTCGAGGTCGATATCGATGGCACTGGAGTCTGGATTCCGTATCGCAGTTTCGACCTCGTCGCCGGAGAGGAGAGTCAGCACGAATTCCCGGAAGGTTTCAGTGCCTATTGGGTCCGGGCGATCAGCGATCGCGACACGAATGCGACCGTGCAGTTCACCTACGAGTGAGATGGATGGCGCCGTCTGCGCACGCTTCCTCCCTTTTCCTCAGACCTATCGTCATCTTTCTCTGCTTTCCCGTTGCCAGACGCCCCCGGCTGCCGCTAGATTTCTTCTATGTCAAAAGCGATAGTTGATCCGGACGAGCTGAAGCGGTTTGCGGAGGAGTTGAAACGCTTCAACGGTGACCTCCAGAACTCGATGTCTTCTCTCCAGGCCCGCTTCGCCGCGCTGAGCGATACCTGGCAGGACCACGAGCACGCCAAGTTTGCGGATGAATTTCAGGAAACGATGAAAGTGCTGCGCCGTTTCATGGAGAGCAGCAGCCACCAGGCCCCGTTCCTGTTGCGGAAGGCGCAGCGCATCGAAGAATACCTGAACCAGCGTTAGACCGGTGCCAGACAAAGCAAATGTGGCCAGCGTCGAGGGACTGGACCGGTTTCGGTCGAACCTCGTGGTGTTTCTGGAAAGAGCCGGATCCATTCTCGATGAGGTGGGGGAAGAGGTGAAGCGAACCCGGATCTGGCTCCAGACCGAACAGAAAATGCGGGTGACCCAACGCATCAAAATGGAGAGCCGGAAACTCGAAATGCTGGAGCAGGAAATGTTCACAGCGCGGCTTTCGAGTTTGAGCACCGCCAAAACCGGCGCGCAGATGCAGATCAACAAAAAACGCCGCGAGATCCGTGACCTCGAGGACAAACTGAAAGCCATCGCGGCATGGGCGAGAAACTTTGACTCCACTGTCGAGGTGGAGGCCCGTAAGGTCGAAAAGCTCCGTTTCCTGCTCGACGGGGAGATGAAGCAGGCGATGTCCTTTCTTTCCGAGTCGATTCGTCTGCTGGAGGAATACGCCTCGGCAGGGCTCCCCCCGTCCGCCGGACCACCTCCGACTGAAAAACCCGAAACCACCGACGACTGACCGTTATGTCTTTGCAAAACAGCCGGGGGCGATTGCTCGGCCTCTCCCGTGAATTGATCCGAAACTGGCAGGACACGCAGGAAATCTGGCGTGACCGCAAGGCAAAGGAGTTTGATCAAACCTACATGCAGCCGCTTTTCGACGCCGCCGACAACGCGGTTGCTGCGATGGAAGATCTCGACAAGTTGCTCGCTAAACTCAGAAAAGACTGTGAAATCGAAGAATAAAGCATCGACCCGTGAGACGCTCGAATGGCTCGAGCAGGTAGTAACCGGTACGCAGTCTTTCGCCGAGCGCGAGCAGGGGATTGACCGCGCCCGCCAACTCAAAACATCGAATTTTCGTTCCGACCTTGCCGGGCAGCAGGCATTGGTGGAGAAAGAAACCGCCGAAGCCGTCAACCTCTTGCAACGGGAGGCGGAGGAGGAAAAGGCCGTCATTTCCCGGGTGTTTGAGGAGAGAAAACTGCGCATCGACTCCGCCCAGATCGAAGTTCGCAATCAGGTCATTCAGGGGATTCAACAAAACGAGGGAGCCCGCCGTGCGCAACTGCAGCGGCAGTTCATGGAGGCGGGAAAGGAGCGTGACACGCGGATCGCGAACATCGCTGCGGAATACGAACAGAAGTCAGCGGAATCGAAGGCAATCCAGTCGCGCTTTATCAAACTGGAAAAAGCCGCCGTGAAATCCCTGAAAGGCTTCGGCTCCCTGCACAAATCGCTGGTCACTGCGCTGAAGGGAATCGAAGACGGCGATGAAGAGGAAGCTTCTGCCGAAACCCTCGCAGAACTGCACAGCCGCCTCGCTTCGCGATTCAAATCGTATCGCAAAAACCCGCTCGTCGGGTTTTTCAACGCATTCCCGGTCGGAATTCAGATCTTTCTCTGGCTTGCCTTGGGCGGACTTGCCCCCTTCGTTTCGCCGAATGTCGGTGGCCCCGAGCTTCCGCTCGGGCTTTGCCTCGGCGCTGCGGGAGGGCTTTCCGTGCTCTCGCTGCTTCTCTTTTTTGCCGCGCGCGGCAAAGCGGCCGCTTTTCTGAAAGAGAACCGGAGCGATTTCATTCAGGGGAAAAAATATCGTCTCGGATTCAAAAACGAAACCGAGAGCTGGTTCACGAAATCGAACGAGGACGCGCACGCCACATTCGAGAAGCGGAAAAGCGATTTTGAAAAAGGACTGGGAACCTCGGATCCGGTCCTGCGGGGCGAGGGGAAATACGCCGGACCGGATGACGTCGAGCAGCGTGCCGCGGATTTGCGAAACCGGCTCGATTCGGCGAAAGCCGCCCGGTTCGCATCGGTCGATCAGGCGCTTGCCGCGAGAGTGACGGAGGAGGAAGCCGCACGCGACAAGCGCATCGCGGAGCTGCACGGGGATACCTCCGCTTCGCAGGCCGATATCGATGCCGAGCTGGATCGGCAGTTCGGATCTCTCGTCAACCAGTGGCAGGAGTCCGTTCTTCCCGGCCACCAAAGCCTCGTTGCCGAGTCCTCGGTCGCAGCGAACCCGCGCTGGTATGAGCAGGAACCCGGTCAATGGGAGCCGCCGGCGGAATTTCTTGAAACGCTGCGATTCGGATCGCTTCACTACGCGGCCGGGGAAGGCGAAATCACCCTTCCGAAATCGGATCAGCTGCAGCTTCCCGAAGCGATTTCCTACGAGCTGCCCCTGCGGCTTCGCGTCCCCGACCTGGCTTCTCTTCTCATCGAGACCAAACAGTTCGGCCGGGAACAGTCGATTGCCTTTCTCAACTACCTCACGCTCGGCTGGCTCGCGAATTCGCCTCCGGGCCGCCTTTCTTTTTCCTTTATCGACCCCGTCGGCCTGGGCGAAAGCTTTGCCGGACTGATGCATCTCTCCGACTACGAGGAGCTGCTCATCAATTCCCGCATCCGCACTCAGCCCGATCAGATCGACCGGCGCGTCGGCGAGCTCTGCGATCACATGGAGAAGGTGATCCAGATGTACCTGCGGAGCGACTACGAGACCATTACTCAATACAATGAAGCCGCCGGAACCATCGCCGAGCGCTACCACTTCCTCGTCGTCGCCGATTTTCCGAACGGCTTTACCGAGCAGGCCGCGCGGCGTCTCATGAGTATCGCTGCCTCCGGAGCGCGCTGCGGAGTGTTTCTGCTGGTTCATTGCGACCAGCGCGCCGAAGTACCCGCCGGTTTTCAGATGGACGACTTGCGCCAGGCCTGCCTCTGCGTCAGGAGCAACATGGATGGTTTCTTTTTGAAAGACAATCCTGTCCCCGGCACAAAGCTCCAGCTCGATTCGCCTCCTGAACCGGGGCTCCTTTCCCAATGGGTGCACCGCATCGGCGAAGCGAACCGCGACTCCAACCGCATCGAGGTTCCGTTTTCCTTTATCACACCGCCCGAGGGGCAGATGTGGTCCGGCGACACGTCGAAAGAACTCACCGTCCCCATCGGCCGGAGCGGCGCGACCAAGTTGCAGCAGCTCGCCCTCGGAAAAGGGACCTGCCAGCATGCCCTCATCGCCGGTAAAACGGGATCCGGTAAGTCGACGCTCTTTCACGTCATCGTTTCCAACCTCGCCCTCTGGTGTGATCCGCACGAAGTCGAATTCTATCTCATTGACTTCAAGAAAGGCGTCGAGTTCAAATGCTACGCCGATGCAGAGCTGCCGCATGCCCGCGTCATCGCCATCGAGAGCGACCGCGAATTCGGACTCAGCGTGCTGCAGCGACTCGACGAAGAACTGAAGGAGCGCGGTGAAATCTTCCGCGCCGCCGGCGTTCAGGATGTGCCCGGCTACCGCGCCACGCCCGGAGCCAAACCCATGCCGAGAACCCTGCTGCTCATCGACGAGTTTCAGGAATTCTTCACCATCGACGACCAGATTTCGCAGCAGGCGGCAGTCCTCCTCGACCGCATTGTCCGGCAGGGCCGCGCCTTCGGCATCCACGCGGTTCTCGGTTCGCAGACCCTCGGCGGAGCCTTTACCCTCGCCCGTGCCACGCTCGGACAAATGACCGTCCGCATCGCCCTCGCCTGCAACGAGGCCGATGCCTACCTCATCATGGACGACTCCAACCCCGCGCCGCGCCTGCTGACGCGACCGGGAGAAGGGATCTACAACGACCGCGCCGGAGCCGTCGAAGCAAACTCACCGTTCCAGGTCGTCTGGCTCGATGAAAAAGAACGCGACGCCCACCTCGCCGAAATTCGCCGGCGTGCCGTGGATGCCGGAAAAGCTGACGGGCAGCTCGTCGTCTTTGAAGGAAATGCACCCGGCGACGTCACCCGCGACAGCGAAGTGATCCGCTTTCTCGACCAACTCGAATTCACCGGACCACCGCGCCTCTTCCTCGGCGCCCCCAACGCCATCAAAGGGCCCACCGAGGTGCGCTTCGAGAGGCAGAGCGGATCGAACCTCCTCATCGTCGGCCAGCGGGACGACGCCGTCGACAGCATGACCGCGATCGGGTTGCGACTTCTCCGCACGCAGCTCGGGGAGAAAGCTCGACTGGTCCTCATCGATAACCGCTTTGCTCAGCCTGATGATAATTCATGGTTCTGTCAGGCTGTGCGCGCCATTGGCGGCGTTAACACTCCGAACGCTCACGAGCTGGGTGATGTCATCAACCGGCTCGCCGCCGAAATGAAGCAGATCGCCAGCGGGGAAACTGACAGCCCGGCGCAGTCGACCTTCCTTTTCATCCCGTCCCTGCACCGCTACAAGAAGCTGCGCTATGAAGAGGATTTCAGCTTTTCCCTCGAAGAGGAAACCGAAGCGAAACCGGCGACATCGCTCAATGAACTGATCTCCGAAGGACCCGGCTGGGGCTTTCACGTCATCACCTCACTGGACTCGTATAATAACGTCGGGCGCTGTCTCGGGCGCAAAGCGGCAGGGGAGTTTGAGAAAAAAGTCCTCTTCCAGATGAGCGCCGCCGACTCCGCCAGCCTCGTTGATTCCGGTGCCGCCTCCGAGCTCGGCCTGAATCGCGCCCTGTCCTACGACGAGCCAACCGGAACGAACGAAATCTTCCGTCCCTACGCCCAGCCTCCGATCAGTTGGTTTTCCGAGTAAAGGGGAAAGGGGGCTTGGGTGAGTTGATTTTGTGGGGCAGGAAAGTTAGTGACTCCTGTTCCGTTGCCATTGTGATTCAGGAAATGTTGCCTGCCCCTAAATAAGAAATTCAATGATGGCTACCACTAACAGAAGGAGTAGACTCGCGCCAACCATCATCATCGACCACTGAAGGACTGCCGAATGCTACCTGCAGCGCCCTTTCGATTTTGAAATTGAGATTGTGATTGCCGTAACGCTTTCGACCCGCAGCGGGTAGTCTGTTGGTAGCACCAGCTTGTTATACAGCCTTGGCTTTTTCCGCCGTAGGACCCTGACGAGTATGGACTGTAAAATACCAAACCCAAGAGACCAGCACCAACTGTAGAGGCACGCGAATAAGGAGGTAGATCGGACCCCATTGATGGCCACCCATGCCAATTCGGTTAATCGCCGCGTAGATGTTGACGGGGAGAAATGACAGCAACAAAAATATCAGGCACCAACCTACATGCCTTCGGATCCGGGGAACGAGAACCGCTCCAGCGGCCAGTAATTCCACCACGCCGGTAAAGTAGATCAGGGGAATTCTGAACGGAACGGCCGAAGGTAGCATTTCGGACATTGGCTGCGTCTTTACAAAATGACCGATCCCTGTGAATACGAATACAAGCGCAATTCCAACGACTCCGAAAAATATGGAAACAGGACTCTCAGAACGGCGAAAATACCTGAAGGCTAGAGACAATATGAATGGAGCCGTCAAAAGGAGCAGTATGATTGCCGGTGTTGTCATATATCTACGGAGTTCATGATTCGACCTATGGCATAACGTCAGGGTCATCGTAGCCCGATTCGGGAGCGACACTTCGGTTGCAGAATAGAGAATCGAATTAGGTTAGTGTCAATCAACTCGCGGCGTGATCGGGCTTGAGATCTCCGCCTTGTGTACGCCCAGCATGGGCTGAAACCAAAGGGGTTTAAGTCCCCTGTTTATAGAATGAAATACCAAAGGACTATCTGAAGCCAACTGCGGAAGGGCGACCGACCGTGGGAAGGAAGGCTAGGAGCACCGGAGCGAAGCGGAGATGACTGGCAAAGCCAGCCCGCAGGGTGAGCGAAGCGAATCAAAGCCATCAGCCAATGAACAAGAACTGCATAAGAGGCCGACGAAATAGGATGAGCTGGCACAACACAGCGAAGTCCTGTCATTCCTCGGAGTGACGTGTGACGGCCGGAACCGCCGTGCTACGGACCCGTATGGCCGGTGGT
>JAKSBG010000533.1 GCA_022361255.1 Verrucomicrobiales bacterium | reverse complement strand
ATGCTGTCCTGGAGAAGTATGTGGAGGTGATTGCGTCCGTGGCGGGCCGAAAGCAGGCATCCGTGCTGACAATGGCGAATCCGTTTCCCCCAGAGGCATTTGATCGCATGGGATTGTATTTGTCAGAGAAAGGACAGCGGATGTGGGCGACCAATGTTTCCCTCGGTTTGGGAACCGGCATTGCCCTGCCTCAGGATGATTTCGGGCGCATTGTTCCCAAACCGCTTCGCGAAGCCATCCTCGAAAAGAATCATCTCTGGGACCAATACTATCGACCGACCAACTGGGCGTTTCTATACGGCGACCGCCAGCAAGTTCCCAGTTCCCGCGATCACAAAAACCCGGAGAAACGGTGGTTCGTCGAGGAGTTGAATCGAATCCCCGCGTTGATTGCGGAGAAGGAAAATGAGATCTGGGAGCTGGCGAAGGGAGAAAAACGATGATGTGTTTATCAAATAGAGGGTCAGCGTCCGCGCTGACTGCTTGGGCAAGCCTGGCTGGCCGACTCATTGACCGGATCCAGAGGAAGCGAAAGAAAACGCGCTTTCGACCGAAGTCACGGTGGACCGTGACCCTCCGGGCATGGCTGACATCGTTTTCTCTGCTTTCGGTTGGGTTTGGCCAGGGCGTATCGGTTGGGAAAAAGGCGGAGGACAACTCGGTCGAGGCGCAGCTCAATGCGTTTCGTGTCCACGATGATTTTGAGGTCAATCTCTTTGCCGACGAGTCGATGGGCATAGCCAATCCCATCGCGATGCATTGGGACGAGCGCGGGCGATTGTGGGTTCTTACGACCCTGACATACGCTCAACTCGAGCCAGGTGAGAAGCCGAATGACACGCTTGTGATTCTCGAAGATACCGACAAGGACGGTCGGGCCGACAAATCGACTGTGTTTGCTGACGGGCTCGATATGCCGATGGGTTTCGCGCTGTCGAAAAATGGCGTCTATCTTGGAGAAGGCCCGGATTTGCTCCTTCTGAAAGACTCGGACGGAGATGATAAGGCGGATGTTCGGGAAGTGGTTCTGACAGGATTCGGAACGGGGGATACGCACCAGAATATCAGCAATTTTACCTGGGGACCGGATCGAAAATTGTATTTCAGTCAGGGTTTGCACTGCTATTCCCGTGTCGAGACCCCGTGGGGCATTGTTCGCGGGGATACGGCAGGCTTCTGGAGGTTTGATCCGGAAACGCTGAAGCTCGAACCTTTCTGCTTTCCCAGTCTCTGCACCCAGAATCCCTGCGGAATTGTTTTCGACAAGACGGGCGCGCTTTTCATCAAGTCGAACAACAAGGAGCTGATCTTCGCGACTCCCGGTCTCGTCCCGACGACGCATCAGAACAATCTCGTGCCGGTTGGGAATATCGGGTCGACCCCGGGTAAGTCGATGGGGGGTGAGTATGTGGATTCCCCGCATCTGCCGGACTGGATTCAGAACAACATCCTCATTGCCGGATACTACTCGAATCGCGTCAGTGCGTTTGCGCTGGTGCCGGAGCAAGGTCTTTCGCCGGTCGAGGAAAGCTCCGGCTACGCCAAAGTCGAGCCGGTCGAGGTTCTTCACTCCAGTCACGGCAGCTTTCGCCCCGTCGAAATTCGGATCGGGCCGGATGGAGCGATCTACGTCGCTGACTGGTTCAATCCGATCATCGGGCACTACCAGGCCTCGCTGCGACATCCGGATCGTGATGAAGAGCACGGCCGGATTTGGCGGATCACGGCGAAAGGACGGGAGTTGAAAAAACCGAATTGCTGGCCGCAAACCAGCGTTCTGGATTCTTCCGATGTCGAAGACAAAATTCCGGCAGGCATGTGGGGGGAGAGCCTCGCCGAATGGATGAAAGGGCGCACGGCGCGCCAGCGCCTGGAGCTGATTTTGGCGGCAGCCAATTCGGGGGAGGTAAACGCGTTGGCGGTGGCGTTGACCGCTCTCGATTACCCCCGCGATCGCTTTATCGACTACTCGCTCGAACAAACCGTCCACGCGCTCGCTCCGCTCGCGCTTCCTCGAATCAAATCCGGATCGCTTCCATTCGAAAAACCTGATCATCTCGCGTATTTTCTCGAAACGCTCGGGGGCGAGGAATCCCGGGGGATTGCCCGGAAAAGGCTCAAGGAAACGGACCTTTCCGAAGCAGCCCGGCAGTCGCTGGGAAAAGTCCTCGCGAGAAGCGGGACTCCGGAAGATTTGAGCTGGCTTCTCGATACGATGCCGAATGCGGAGATTCTTGCGGAAATGGCGGCAGCATCCGATAGACGGAAGACGCGTCCCAAGGGAAAGGTGGCGGAGAAATTTGCAGGGTTGATGCATTCACCGGATTCAAAATTACGAATCGCCGCCATCTATCTTGCCGGTTCATGGGAGCTGAAGGAGCTTTCCCCCCGGCTGAGAGAACTGGCTGCAGATACTTCCCTTCACGCAACGATTCGCGGGGAAGCGGTTGGTGCGATTGCCAAGTTGGAAGGAGCCAGGGCCCGGTCTTTCCTGCTGGAACAGCTGCGGAATGCGGATACTGCCTACAAACCGTTTCTGGTATCGTCGCTCGTTTCTATCGCCCCGGTGGAAACGGCCGGAGTGGTGCTGGAAACGCTGGAGACGAGCGGTGGTCGCGAGACGGTTGGTTTGCTGGTAGGACCGTTCTTCAGACGAAATGAATCAGTCGCGGTTCTGATGGAGGTTCTGAAAGATTTTCCGCAGTCTGCGGAATCTGCACAGGCAATGGTTTCGGCTATGAGCGCAGCAGGTCAGAACAATGAGCAGTTGCTCGGCGTGCTCCATGATAAAATGGGCCTGGACTCCGGTGCCCGCGCTTATTCCTCCGAATTCGTGGCGGCTCTCGTTGCCGAAGTGGAGAAAAACGGGAACGCTGAATCAGGAAAAGAAATTTACCACCGCGCGGAGCTGACCTGCGTGGCCTGTCATCAAATTGGTGGGCAGGGCGGAATTATCGGACCGTCGCTCGATACAGTGGGTGCGGGTTTGTCTCCGGATCTCCTCGTCGAGTCGGTTCTCTGGCCGCAGCGGCAGCTGAAGGAGGGATACTTTTCGATCACGGTGAACACGAAAGGTGGCGATGTATTCTCCGGCTATCGGGAAGGGGAGTCGGACGGGATTTTTCGATTCCGTGATATGGCAACCGGAACGGTGAGGGAGTTACCGAGGAAGGAAATTACCAGGATCGACAACACCGGATCGCTCATGCCACAGGGGCTCACGAATGGATTGAGTCGTGAAGAGTTGCGTGATCTGATTGCTTACCTGGCGAGCTTGCGGGGGTGAATGTCGGTGCAGAAAGCCAATCACATATTTAGCGGATCTGGCGAAACCAAAGGTAGGGCGAAGCGTCCCCGCTGAGCCGCCGGGAGCAGGTTCAAGGTTCAAAAATTCTCTCCACGCAATCGTCTTCGGATAGGTTCGAAACTATTCTGTCCGCGCCACGGCTCGGCAGGGACGCCTCGCCCCACCGTGCCGTTTTTCTTCTCATCAATCCCTGCTTCACATTCCCGCAATCAAACCGTGCAGCACGTCAAAGTATTCGCGCGCTTCTCCGTGATCCATGTTCAACGGGGGAGCGATACGGATCACTTTACCGGCGAGAGGGCCGAGCAGGTGAATCGCTTTTCCTTCCTCATTTCCAATGTAGGCACGACGGACGACTTCGTGAGCGACTTCCTCTGCGGACAGGTCTCCCACGGGAGCAAATTCAATTCCCCAGACCGTACCTTCTCCGCGTACGGCGGTGATGGCCGGTAGTTCTGTCAGGCGAACGAGCGCTTCCTCGATGATTTCACTGAGTCCTGCGGCCTGCTCCATGATGTTGTCGTGCTCGAACTCTTCGAGCGTTGCGATGACGGAGGCGCAGCCGAGCGGGTGAGCGCTCCAGGTGTCGGACCCGGCACCGTATCCCATCGTGCCGAAGAGGTCAGCACGGCCGACGATGGCATCGACAGGCACACCGTTGCCCATCCCTTTTCCGAGAGCAACGAGATCGGGCTCAACGCCATATTCGGAGAAAGCATACATGGAACCGGTTCGTCCGAAGTTGGCCTGGATCTCGTCGAAAATGAAAATGAGGTCATTTTCCCGACAGAAGGATTCAAGCATCTGCATGTATTCCTTGTGGGGATGATAGGAACCACCGCCACCGAGATACGGCTCGGTGATGAGGCAGCAGAGACGATCCCCGTATTCCGCTTTGAGGGCTTCGAGTTCTTCACGATACGGTGTGAGATCGATCGGCTCCCTGCGCTTTTCAAGTGAGGCACATTCCTCTTTCGGGAACGAGATGAAGCGTACGCGGGGATCGCGCTCCGGATCGTCTTCACTTCCGGTGACGGCTCCGGCGAGACCTTTCTTTCCGTGGAAGCCACCGCGGGTTGCGAGAATGATGTCTTCTCCTTCACGACGGGCAAGACAGGCCCAGAGTCCTTTCTGAATCGCTTCGCTGCCGCTTGCTGCCCAGAGAATCTGTTCCATGCGACCTCCGCCGGGCTGCGCCTGAAGATTGGCGAGAAGTTTGCGATTGGCTTCCATCTCGACCTCGGTAACGGCGTTGTAACTTGTCAGGGTTACAGCCGGGAGAAACTCACCGTCAGCATCAAGATTGTTCAACCCCATCAGCTCGAGAACACGCTTCCACCAGCGCTTCGGGTTGTGCCCGATGTTGGCGACAAGAACTCCGGAAGTGAAGTCGGCGAGTTTTCGTCCTTCGGGTGTGAAGTGATAGGATCCCTCGCTTTTCGCAAGAACAGCCATGCTGGTCGTCTGGGTGCGGAGGCAGTGCGGCTCGGTGTTTTCGAGCGTGGCACGAAGGTCGTTGGAGGTGGGTTCGTTGGTGTGGGTGATCATTTTTGAAAAGAAGTGAAGGTGTGGAGAAGTTAAGGGGTGAAGAAGTGATTAAAAAGGAGTTCTCAAACAACGCCCGAGTACAGCACCTCAGGCATTTCCTGTCCGGGGCGATACAGGGCCAGGCCACCTGCTTCGTCGTTCACTTTGACGACGGCATCGGGATTTCCGGCGGCGTGCTCTTCGAGTAACGCTTCCATGGACTGAACGGCAGCTACGACCTGGCGGTCGGCAGCGAGGCTGTTGTAGTCGAGCGCAGCGTTCCGGGCGAGTCGTTGCTCGCGGCTGCCTTCGTTGCCGAACTCGACGTCGGCTACTTCGCGGACGAATCTCTCAATCGCTTCGATTCCGTATCCGCGCTGGCTGCGTTCGCCCCAGGGTTCGAGGAAGCTGCCGTTGTAGTGATTGTTCATTGAAATCTTTGCGGTGATGGGTGTCTTGTCCTCGATGGTGCACTCGACTCCCCGCCGGCGGCTGTGTCCGTTCCAGTTTCCGTTGTCGAACCGGAACTGCACCTCCTGCTCGACATAGCCGGGAAAATTGTCAGGAGTGACCCAACTGGTGTGGATGTCGAAAGCGGCTTCGCGCCCTGATGCGTATTCGTAGACAAGGCGGAGTTGTGTGGAATCCCACGTATTCCCGTCGGCAGGCCCGACGAGGCCGCGTTGTCCCGTGCAGGTAACGCGTTTCAGTTTTCCGCCGAAGGTGAAATCGATCAGTTTGATGTAGTGGACCGCGACATACGTTCCCGGATTCCGTCCCTGGATCCACTCGGCAAACTGGCCACCGGAAATTGATTTGGGTTCGAGCAGGGTGCAGTAGCCGTTGTTGACGTGCGAGAGTTCACCGTCGGCCACCAGTGTGCGCAGCTTTTTGTGATCGGGATCGAGCAGTTTGTGATACACGATTTTGGCGAGCACTTCGTTCTTTTCCGCAAGAGCGACCAGTTCATCGAGCTCGTCGAGAGACAGGACCGAAGGCTTTTCAATGATGACATGCTTCCCGGCTTCGAGGGCCGCTTTGGCACCTGCGAAGTGCCGGTTGTCCGGAGTGGCAACACAGACGAAATCAGGATCGGCTGCTACGAGCTGGCCTGCTGCGTCGGGTTCGGTGTAGCTGGTGAATTCGGCAAAGGTGTCTTTGTTCGCTTCGCGGAATTTCTCGGCTCGTGATCCCGTCCGGGTCGCCACGGCGGAGAAGTCGACTTCGCAAACTCCGAACGCCGGGTCGTAGATCCCGTCTTTCGCGACGCGAAACATCGGCGCGTAGGTTTCGTCGAAAATCATTCCCATGCCGATCATGCCGGCCTTGAGGCTGTGATGGGTGGAGTTCGGTGCGCTCATATTTTCAATGTGTGAAAAAGAGAAATCTCCAATGTGGGAACGCACAAGAGTTGTTTTGCGGTATATATGTGCTTTTTTGCGCACAGAATTGGAGGGTTTGGTGAAGATGCGAAAGAGCCGCAGGAGAAAAGTGAAAAGGGTCGCGTTGGCGTATCAGCTTGGAGCGCCGCACCAGGAGCGAATCACGCACGGTATTCTTCGCTACGCAGAGGAGCACGGACCGTGGGAGATCGTTTCGAGTCCGGAAGGTTCCGCTCTTTCGCTGGAAGGTTTGTCAGGGTGGGGTGGGGACGGGATTATTGCGATGCTGGAGACGGGCAGCCAGGTGGAGCTGGCGGGGAGGCTGGACATCCCGATTGTGAATCTCACCAATTCACGGAAGAGTTCGGGTTTTCCCACTGTGGCAAGCGACCAGAGGGCGATCGGAGAAATCGCGGCCGAGCATTTTCTGGAACGAAATTTCCGTCGCTTCGGTTTTTATGGATTGAAAGAGGTTTGGTATTCCCACGAGCGGTTTACCGGTTTTCGAAACCGGCTGCAGGAGGAAGGCTTCCCGGTTTCACTCCATGAAACAGAGAGTTCTTTGCTTTCCCGTGAACCGTGGAAGCAGGATCGGCGCAAGCTCGAGAAATGGCTGGGCGATCTGTCCTGCCCGACAGCGATCTTTACAGCGCACGACTACCGCGCCCGCATGGTTTTGGAGAGTTGTCGAAATCTCGGGATCAGAGTGCCGGATGATATCGCGGTGATCGGCGTCGATGATGATCCCATCGTTTGTGATTTCAGTCGACCGTCGCTCACGAGCATTCGTCAGGATGGCGAAACCGTGGGGCGGCGGGCAGCCGCACTTCTCGATACGATGCTTAACGGGGGCACAGTCGAAGAGGACATTCTGGTCGCACCGGGAGAATTGATTGAGCGGGACAGCACGAAAATTACGGCAACGGAAAGTCCTGCCCTGCGACAGTGCCTTGGTCTGATGGAAGCCCGTCATGCCGAGCTGATCGACATCGCCTGGCTCGTTGCGCAGCTCGGGATTTCGCGCCGCCAGTTGGAGAAGTTGTTTCGGGAAGAGTTGGGAAAATCCCCGCATGTGGTTTTGTCAGAAATGCGGGTGGAAAGAGCAAAGTCTCTCATCCGGAGCGAAACCGGTATGACCTTCCGTGAAATCGCGGAGAAGAGCGGTTTTTCCGAAGCACGTCGACTGAGTCTCGTGTTTCAGAGATTGACCGGAGAGTCTCCCCGGCAATACCGGCAACAATTTCCACCGGCCGTTCTGGACAAGTGAGAAAGTCGGGAGAT
>JAKSBG010000530.1 GCA_022361255.1 Verrucomicrobiales bacterium | reverse complement strand
GATGCGGCGGAAATGTGGATGCCCGCCGGTTCCTTCTGGACCCAACCCGCCGGCGAAGTTCACATCACTGCGGCAAAGGGTGAGGATAACATGGCCTTCATCGAAATCGATCACGGCCCCTACCTCGTCTGGCCGCCGGAAAGAGCCTCCGACAACGGCGAGCGACCGGTGAACGCGCATGCGAACAATCTCGTCTGGCTCAATGCCGATGACACGTCCTGGATCAGCGCCGATGGCCCGCAGCTCGCTTTTCTCTGGGGAAAACCGGAGGCCGGAAAAGCAGGCGGCACTCTGCTGAAACTACCTGCCGGCTTCGCCGGGGAGATCCGCAGTACGTCCTCGATGAAAGCGGTCGTCATCGGCGGCGAGCTCGAAGTCACCGCAGACGGAAACGGGCAGTCGAAAACTCTCCAACAGGGCAGCCTGATTCGCTCGGAAGGTTCCGCAACCCAGCGTATCCAATCCAGTGGCGAGGGCGATTCTCTTCTCTACCTGCGAACGGATGCACCGGTGAATATTGCGTCCGGACAGGAAACGCAGTAGCCCCCTTTCTTTACCGGGCATAGCCAGATTTTCCATGCGGATAAGGGAATCAGTGCTTCCAGTAGTGGATGGACGGTAATCTTTTTCTCAATGGATTTATCTACCTCGTCGCGGCGGCACTGGCTGCTCCATTGGGACGAAGGCTCGGAGTCGGTGCCGTTCTCGGCTATCTGATTATTGGCGCCATCATCGGACCTTCCGCCGTCGGACTCGTCGGGGAGAATCGCGAGGAGGTCATGCACTTCGCTGAATTCGGAGTGGTCCTGATGCTCTTCCTGATCGGACTGGAAATCGACCTCTCCCGGCTCTGGAAAATGCGGGGCCCGATACTGGGGCTCGGCGGATTGCAGGTGCTCCTGTCCGCTCTCGCCATTGCCGGAGCCAGCTTTCTTCTGCAGGTGTCCTGGAGAGAATCGATTGCCCTCGGAATGATCCTCGCGCTCTCTTCGACTGCGATTGTCATGCAAACGCTGAAGGAGCGGGGCCTCAGCGACACCAGCTCGGGAACGCAAAGTTTTGCGGTTCTTCTTTTCCAGGACATCGCGGTCATTCCCATTCTCGCCCTTCTACCTCTTCTCGCATCACTGCCGACCGGGGACGCCCACGGCGATCATGGACATGGTCATACCTGGATCGAATCCATTCCGGTCTGGAGCCGTGGCTTTGCCGTCTTCGGTGCGGTCGCGATTGTTGTAGTGATAGGGAAATTCATTCTGACTCCCTGGCTGCGATGGGTGGCTTCGCTAAAGGTTCCGGAAGCGCTGACATCGACGACCCTGGCCCTCGTCGTGGGAATCGCGCTCCTCATGAATTCGGTCGGGCTCTCCCCCGCCCTCGGCACCTTCGTCGCCGGCGTCATGCTGGCCAGCAGTGAGTATCGCCACGAACTCGAAAGCGACATCGAACCGTTCAAAGCCCTTCTTTTGGCAGTGTTTTTCATTGCCGTCGGAGCGGGAATTGATTTCGCCCTGATCGCCGGAGAACCGCTCAAGATCGCCCTCATGGTAATCGGGTTGATCGCGATCAAAGGCATTGTTCTCTTTGGACTAGCCAGTTTCTTTCGCATGGCTTTTGACCAGCGCCTGCTCTTTGCCGCCGCTCTCGCCCAGGGCGGGGAGTTTGCGTTTGTATTAGGAGGATTCGCCGTCGGCCAGGGAGTGATCGGTGGAGACCTGGCCGACCGGATGATCGCGGCAGTTGCCCTTTCCATGGCAGTTGCACCGCCCCTCTTGATACTGGTTCAAAATGTCATTCTCCCGCGCATCGGAACAACGGAGACGGAAGAGGACGACCGCGCCCACGATGTCGAAGACGACAAAGCGAAAGTTCTTCTCGCCGGGTTCGGACGATTCGGCCACCCGATGGGACGCCTTCTCCGCAGCGCCGGATGTATGCCGACGGTACTGGAGCGAGACAGCGATCACGTGGATTTTCTCCGCCGGATCGGCCTGAAGTGCTACTACGGTGATGCCTCCCGTCCTCACCTTCTCAAAGCAGCCGGAGCGGAAGATGCGGAAATTCTGATTCTCGCAATCGACGATGAAGACGAGTCCATGGAAATCATCGAAACCTGCCGGAAGCATTTTCCGAATCTGAAGATCTTCGCGCGGGCCTGCTCGCGGGATCACGCTTACCGCCTCCACGAAGCAGGTGTCCGGTTTTTCGTCGAGCAGCTCGGCTCCTCTCTCGACTGCGCCATTGCCGTGCTCGAAGAACTCGGTCACGAAAGCGATCACGCCAAAGATGCGGCCCGCCGGTTCAAACTTCACGAAATGGATGCCATCCGTGACGTCGCACCCCATCGCGGCGACGAACAGAAATTCATGGGGATGGCTCAGCGCAATTTGGAAGAACTCGACAGCCTGCTGACCAATGCCCCGCTCCCGGTCGGAGGCGGAAAAAACAGTGAGGAGGGCTGAGCGAATCCTTGAGTCGAAAACCAACGCACACGGGCGTATAGCCCTTTTTTTCTGCAGCCAAATTTGTCATTCTCCCCTATCGACGACGACATCCAGGACCTCGGCTTTGCGCATTCGAAAGGACACACCACTCCGATCGAAGTCATCCGCTTGTCAGAGCTACGGAAGCGCAGGATTGACGGTGTCGATATCGCCGCGCCAACCCGGCACCGGTTTCACTTTCTCAAATTCGTCACCGAAGGCCGAGGGGCGCACTGGGTCGATTTTACTCGTCACCCTGTTTCCGCAGGCAATGTGGTTCAGGTGCGTCCCGGACAGGTGCACGCTTTCGATGCTGATTCGGATCCTGAAGCATTGCTGCTCGTTTTCCGGCCGGAGGCTGCCACTCCCGAACAAATCCGCCGGATCGCTGTGCATCTGACCGAAGCAACTCTTCGACGAGCACATCACTCTCGAAGCCAAACGGAAACTCGTTCGGCGATGAGGCCGTCGAAGAAATCGCCTTCGATCCAGGGTTCAGTGAAGCGACGAATTTCGTGAAGTTTTTCAAACGCATCGCCGACACCACACCCGAAGCATTCCGGCGGGAGCAGGCGGCCTGCACGTAACGGGCCCACCGTTTACTCACAAGACCTCACTCCCCGGCTGCGAGATTCACCCGGATAATTTCCTTGTCGTTTCTGACAATGACCGACTTTTCGGCGAAAGCCGGAGCCGCCCAAACCACCGGACGTCCGAAAGCTTCCGCGGTCGGCTCAAGCAGATGCGCTCTCGCGTGTTCGGTGTAACCTTCGGGTGTGAGGTCCGCGATAACGATGTCACCTGTCTCGGTGAAAAGATAGAATTTCCCGGACTCCTCGTGCTTCGTGATGAAGGCGGTGCCGTGCTTGTACCGACGGTCCGGCTTGTCATCGAGATTGAGCGTCGGCTTGTAACTGTGCCAGAGTCGCTCTCCGTTTTCGAGGCTCGCCGCAATCATCTGGCTGTCGTCCACGCTGCATCCGTAAACCACCCCGTCCTGAATGAAAGGCGTGCTGTTCGCACAAAAGACGGCATCGCGCGGACTCGCTTTCCAGAGAATCTCCGCTTTCGGTTCCGATTCGGACAGTTCAATCACAGCCGCCACTTTCCCGATGCCGCTGGCAAACAGCTTGTTGCCTTCGAGACGGGGCGCCATGATCGCCATGCCGTAGTTCGGCTTCAACGGCAGCGACCAGTAAACGGATCCGTCTGCCGGGTTCAAACTGTTGATCGCTTCCCCGTGCCAGATGATGAGCTGCTCCACCCCTCCTTTTTCGATGATCGTCGGCGGGCAGTAGCCGGGCTCGACTGCGGTGAGTGCGCTCCATTTTTGTTCTCCGGTGTCTTTGTCAAAGGCGACGGCGACACTGCCTTCACCGCCGGCCACACAGTAAACCGTATCGCCGTGAACAAGCGGATGAGCTGCGAATCCCCAGATTGGACTTTCCATCTCAAACTCCTTCTGGAAATCCTTGCTCCATACCACTTCGCCGTTTTCGGCATCAAGACAGATCAAATTACCCTCCGCTCCGAGGTGATAAACTTTTCCATCCGCTATCGTCGGAATGCTGCGGGGACCGCCCGGGTAGGAAAGGTTGTAGGGACGGTCGTAGGCGTGCGTCCAGAGCACCTTGCCGGTAGCAAGATCGAGACAGTGAACCCGCTCCCTGCCCTGTAGCGGCGCACGGCTTCCGGGATTGTTGAAAATTTCCCCTTCCTCAATTTCGTAGTCACTGACATAGACCTTGCCATTCGCGACCGCCGGACTGCTGTAGCCATACGAAACCGGAACCCGCCAGAGCACCTCCGGACCGTCTTCCGGAAAATCGGCAACAATTCCCGTCTCCCGCCAAACCGCATCCCGCTCCGGCCCGAGCCAATGCGGCCAGTCGTCCGCGTGGAGAATGGAGGACCAAAGCAGGGCGAGTGAGAGGATGCGGAGAAAGAATTTCATGATAGCAAATGGACGAATCAACATAGGGTACCTGACAGCGGAACCGGAACAAATTTCATCGTGTGACAGGCTTTTCACCCGGGGTAGACATTCAACTCCACCCAGCCGAAAAACAATTTCCTCGTAAGACACCCTCATCCGATCCGTCGTACAGGTATCATGACACGCTCTCCCTTTCCTTCACTCGCGCCGCTTTTGATCCTCATCTTCGTTGCAAGCACCCTTCCCGCCGTCGCCGGTGACTTGCAGGAGCAACTCGACGCCCGCCGCGACGCCTTCCTCGAACGCGCCTCACCGGATATCATCAAGAGCCAGAAAAAAGCGCTCGCCGATTTGCAGAAAACGGGGATCACGGAGCAGGCGCTGAACGTCGGTGACAAAGCGCCCGACTTCACCCTCGGCGATCCCGACGGCAAGCAGGTCCGTCTTTCTGACATTCTGAAAAACGGCCCCGTCGTGCTCACCTGGTATCGCGGAGCCTGGTGCCCCTATTGCAACATCGCTCTCGCTTCGCTGACGAAACACAACGACAAGTTCCAAAAGCTCGGTGCCACCCTCGTCGCGCTGACGCCGGAGCTGCCCGACACCAATTCCGAAACCGTAAAGGAACAGGGCCTGCCCTTCGAAGTGCTCAGCGACATCGATCACCAAGTCGCCGACCGATACGGACTCGTTTTCAAACTCAACGACGACACCCGTGAACGCTACCAGGAAAAATTCAAACTGGTCGAACGCAGCGGAGAGAAAGCCGCCGACCGGCTCCCTCTCGCGGCCACCTACGTGATCGGCACTGACGGCGTCATCACCTACGCCTTTCTCGACGCCGACTACCGCAGAAGAGCCGAACCGGAAGAAATCCTCGCGGCGCTGGAGAAGCTGCGGGGCGGGGAGTGAGAGGGAGAGGTTTGGCAAGAAGGAGCAGCACTGTCCATTTTTGACCACCGCTTGTCGGCTACTCACCTTGTTGCGGATTCGGTGTCCGGTAGGTTTCTTCAACCCGAAATCAGACATCGATTCATGAAACCGGTCGTGGAAGCACTCACCGAACAGGTGAATGCAGCCCTCGAACAGAACGACTACCAGTGGGCGCTGGAACTTTCTGATCAAGTGAAATGGCTCGACGGCGGCAATCGGAAACGCGCCCGCGAAGTGAAAATCGGAGCCCTGCGAGGGCTTGCAGAAAGGGAATACAACGCTCCGAATCGCAACTACTATCTCTGCTACGCGAAGGAGCTGGAGTCCGGAGCACTGAGCGAAGTGTGGTTCTAGTCGGCGTTTTCACCTGCTAAAAACTGCACCGGGGTTCTAAAAAACAGATCGACTGGCAGGGTGCAGATGTATAATCCTCGTTTTTCCCATCACTTGCCTGCCCTTGCCCAATCATGCCCGACACCCGTCTCCTGCTCCTACTCCGTATCGGAAGCTTTCTCTGCTTCGCCGGCTGGGCGTGGGTCCATTTCTACTGGCAGGCGCCCTACGGAAAGCTGCTGTGGAATGACGGGACTTTCTCTCTCGCAGAAAAGCTTGGCATCGAGTGGGACGACTTTGTCGGTAGCGGAGCGAACGACGGATTCATTCAGAAATGGAGCGGCTGGATTGGCTGGCTTTACCTGCTCTGCGCCGTTCTTTCTCTCACCGCAAAAAAAGCTTCGCGATGGCAGCTCGCCGGGCTCCTGGGTGGTTGCGGACTGCTGGTGATCCTGTCGTTCGCCAAGTATCTCGGAGCGCAGCAACAACTTCCGATGTTCGTCGAGCACGGCGGCCAGATGTTGATGCCGGCTCTCCTCGTGGCTGCGCTCGCCAAAGGTGTCCGCCACCGCACTACGGAAATTGTCGCCATCGTTGCATTGATCGCGACTTTTGCGGGGCACGGGGCCTATGCTCTTGGATTCCACTGGCCGACCCCGGCGAATTTCTTCGGAATGACGCGGGTGATTCTCGGGATCGAGCAGGATGCCGCGAAGATTTTTCTGCTCGTTGCCGGGATTCTCGACTTTGTGATCTGCGTAGGGATTTTCATTTCGTGGGCGCGCCGCCCCTGTGTGCTTTACGCAGCAATCTGGGGCTTGCTCACCGCACTGGCCCGGCCGGTTTCCGGGATGTCGACGGATCTGAATTTCTGGGGCGCGGATCAATTCGTTCACGAAGCGATTCTCCGCGCACCGCACTATGTGATTCCCCTTTTCCTGTTCTTTCTCTGGAAAAGAGAAAGCGACGCTCCCGTTGCCGATCTGTCCATTTCCCCAGAGCAGACAAATCTGTCTACGGAATCATGAAGCGGTTGACTGTCAGGCCCTCCGCTCCACGGTAGTGGAGTGATCAAATCTCTATGAAACTTCAGAAAATCCTCTCATTTATTTGTGCAGCTGCGATCGCAGCCGGAAGCGTCGACCTCAGTGCCCAGCAGAAAGCCAAGGGCAAAGGTAAGGGAAAAGGGAAAGGTCCCGGCCTTCTCGCCATTCCCGAGGTAGAGGACAAGGACCGCATTTGTTTCGCGCTCTACACGGTCCATGACAAAACGCTGAAACTCACTGCTCAACTCTATCCAATTCCCGAAGGTCAGCCGCGCGAGGTCCGACTCGAAGTCAAAAAAGACGGGGAATGGAGCGAGGTCGCCAAAACAACTGTGATTGAACGGGGATGGACCGCGCCGTTCCGGGTCGAAAACTGGGACGACTCGAAAGCAACCGCCTACCGCGTCGCCCACGGCACGGAGGCTTTTTACGAAGGAACCATCCGGAAAAATCCGACAGACAAAGAGGAAATCATCGTCGCAGGATACACCGGAAATTCGATCCAGCCCAGGCACGGCGGAGATATTTCCCGTCAGGACCTGATCGACAACGTGAAGCGAATCGACGCGGACGTTCTCTTCTTTTCAGGTGACCAGGTCTACGACCATCACCGCCACTACGCAGCGTGGCTCAAGTTCGGGCGCGATTTCGGGGAGATCATCAAGGACCGTCCCACAGTCTGCCTTCCCGATGACCACGATGCCGGACAGCCCAATCTCTGGGGAGAGAGCGGCAAAGTTTCCACACTGCAGGGAGCTTCGGACGGAGGCTACATTCAACCGGGCGACTACGTCCAGGAAGTGGAGCGCGCTCAGACGAGTCATCTTCCTGATCCGGTTGATCCGGAAAAAATCGGACAGGGCATCGGTGTCTACTTCACCAACCTGAACTGGGGAGGCATCGACTTCGCCGTTCTCGAGGACCGGAAGTTCAAGACCGGCCCGGCCGGACGCGTCCCCAAGCAGGGCCCCCGGCCGGACCACATTCGCAATCCGGAATACGACCCGGCGAGCGTCGACATCGATGGTGCCGTCCTTCTTGGAGAGAGGCAGCTGAAATTCCTCGACAGCTGGACACAGGACTGGTCGAAATCCGAAATGAAGGTCGCGCTTTCGGCGACAATTTTCTGTGGAGGAGCTCACATTCACGGCGCCGCGGACGGTCGCCTCCATGCGGATATGGATTCGAACGGCTGGCCGCAGTCCGGCCGGAACCGTGCGCTTGCCGCGCTGAGAAAAGGCTACGCGTTTCACTACGCGGGAGACCAGCACCTCGCGACCATTTTCCACCACGGGATCGATGAACATCGCGACGCGATCTGGTCGTTTTGCGTTCCCTCAATCGCCAACCTCTACCTCCGCTGGTGGGAGCCGCTCGAACCCGGAGCCAATCGCGAAGACGGCAGTCCGGAATACACCGGCGACCACCTCGACGGTTTTGCCAACAAGGTCACCAACTACGCGGCAGCCAATCCGGAAAAGAAACCGGCCGGCAATCTTTTGAATACCCGTTCTGCCGGATGGGGCGTTGTCCGTCTTAACAAAGACACACGCGAAATCACGATGGAGTGCTGGCCGCGAAATGTCGATGTCACCGACGATTCGGCGGAGCAGTATCCGGGATGGCCGAGAACGATCTCGCAGTTTGATAACTACAACCCCCCGTCCTGGGGCAAGCTCGGAGAGCTGACATTTGACGTGGAGGACCCGGTCGTTCAGCTCATTGATGCGGAGACAAAAGAAATTCTCTACACCGTCCGCGCCAACGGAAAGACTTTCACCCCCGGAGCACCCAAGGGGAAAGCTTTCATCGTGAAAGTCGGCAAGGATGCACCCGACACCACTGTTTCCGAAAAAGCGGAAGTCGGAAGCGAACCGCAATCAGTGGAGCTGAAATAGTTCCCGGCTTCACTTCGGCAAAGTCCGTCGCAGGTATTCCAGATTTCTTTCGTGGGGTGCCTGCCTACGGTCTTTGTCGACCAACTCCCGGTCATAAATCTCTCCCGGCCGGATCGGCTCGTGAGCCTTCGCGGCCCGCTCCACAAGTTTCCCGAGAATGCCGGGATTCGCAGACGCGACGTTGTTTTTTTCCTCCCTGTCGCTCGATAAATCGTAGAGCTCCCAGTCTTTGCCTTTGCCCCGGTACGCTTTCCACTTTCCTTCGCGCACCGCTGTCTGCCCCGAGTATTCCCAGTAGAGGAAATCGTGATTTTTTTGTGAGGATTTTCCCGTGAGGGTGGGGAAAAAGGAAATTCCGTCTGTCGCGGGAGACTCCGCTCCCGAAATTTCCGCGAGCGTTGGCATCATGTCAGGATAATACAGCAAGTGATCGCTCACGGATCCTGCTTTCACCTTCCCGGGCCAGCGAACCAGAAAAGGAACTTTGAGCCCGCCCTCGTAGAGAGAACCTTTCCCGGCTCGAAAGCGCTCCCCGGTTTCCGGATTCAGATTCGGAGCAAAGAAACCGTGAGGGCGCTCTGCCGTTTTGAAATAGTCCTGCCCTCCGTTGTCCCCGCTGAGAAAGAAGATGGTGTTGTCGTCGATGCTTAACTCATTCAGCAATGCGAGAATCTCTCCGACCTGTCGATCCATCATGTGCATAAACGCCGCGTAGACCTTTGCGTCATTTTCTGTTTGCTGGCCTTCCGTCCACGGCTTGTCCTTGAACAGCTGCCACGACGGATCATCTTCATCAATTCCCCAGAGACCGTGTGGCGGCGTCCAGGGGAGGTAGCAGAAAAACGGTTCGTTTTTGTGTTCCCGAATGAAGGAGAGCGACTCGCGGAAGATCTCGTCCTGGGCATGGGTTTCCCCCTCGTAAAAGCTCACCCCATCATTTCCGGGGAGCGGTATTTCCTCACTGTTCCGGATCAGGTAACGCGGGTAAAACGTATGGGCATGCACCTGGTCGTAGTATCCGAAAAAGGTGTCGAATCCATGTTTCTCCGGAGTTCCCGACGTGCCCCTCCCTCCGATCCCCCATTTTCCAAATCCACCTGTCGCGTATCCGCTCGTTTTCAACATGCTGGCCAGGGTCGGTTCGTCGGCACGGATCGGAGCATACCCGTTGTTCGCCCGCATGGAAGTGTGTCCCGAGTGCAGCCCGGTCAGAAGCACCGCGCGCGTCGGCCCGCATACCGGAGCTCCCGCGTAGGCATTGGTGAAACGCATTCCCTCCGAAGCGAAGCGATCGATATTCGGAGTGAGAAGCTCCCGATGCCCCATGTGCCCGGATTCGAAATACCCCCATTCATCGAGCATCAGGTAGATAATATTGGGCTTTGCCTCTGATCCGGAACAGAACAGCAAAACAGCCAGAGCAGCGAAAAGTCGTTTCATAGGTACTTCAGAGGTTTACTGTAGCGGGAAATATTCTAAAACCGCAATCAAATGCTTTCTCCCGAAGTCACTGAGTTCGCCCAAACCCTTTGGGATTATCACAAAATCGAACAGGTCCCGGAAAAGGCCGATCTCATTCTCGGACTCGGCAGCTACGACCTGCGGGTCGCAAACCGGTGCGCAGAACTGCTGCTCGAAAATCGGGCACCGCTCATCGTCTTCAGCGGAGCGCAGGGAAATTTTACGAGAGGAAAGTGGCCAAAATCAGAAGCGGAAATGTTCGCCGACCGCGCCGTCGAGTGCGGTGCTGCGCAGGAGTATATTCTCATCGAGCCGAACGCCACCAACACGGGAGACAATGTCCGCTTCACTCGGGAGCTTCTCGACAAATCCGGAATCGAAGTGGAATCCGTCCTTCTCGTTTCCAAACCGAACATGAACCGGAGGGGGCTCGCGACAATACAACAGTGGTGGCCGGAAGTCCGCGTCACCTGCGACTCCCCCGACACCCACTTTCTCCACAGCCCTGCAGAAGGGCACACACCGGAGGACATCGTCCACGAAATTGTGGGCGACCTGCAACGCATTGTGGAGTATCCGAAGATGGGGTATCAGGCTGAGCAGGAAATCCCGGAGGAGGTTAACGCTGCCTACAAAAACCTTATCGCCATGGGCTACACGGGGCACATGTTAGGGAACTGAATCGAGTTTCACTCCCACAATTCCCCGAGCAACCGTAAAGACTCAGACACGATCACCTCCCCCGCCTGCGGTCCGACCACACAGGTCTTTTCGATAGCCCCGTAGCCCCCCTGCTTTACGGCACGCTCTGTCGGAAGATATGACGCGCTCCCTGCTAACTGAACCACAAAAGTCTGCGTCGCCGGACTTCTTCCCTTGATCCGAATCCCGTAGTCGAGATACAGCTCAAAGGGATTGGTGACCATGGCAATCTCCCCGATCCGAAGGGCATGAATTTCAATCGGAAACAGGGATCCATCCGGCCCGGGAAACCCACCGGGAAGATCTGGAGAGGCGATCGCGTGCTTCAGCTGCGGCGCAAAATCGACTTCGCTTTTCACCACCGTCCACGTATCGGTGATCGCCGCGACGATGCGCCGGGCCATCTCCGCTCTGCGCTGCACGCGGAAATCCGTCTCCCCTTTTTCACGCAACGCCTGCATACGCGCCTCCCCCTTTTTCTCGACCATGACGATATTGGCAATATCACCCGCCGCGCTGATCTGAGGTAGAACCGCGATATCCGCCCCCAACTTTTCCCTTACCTGCTCGCGGACCTCGTGCCAGTAGTCGGCGCTGAGTTTATCCCCCCGCTGCACCTGCGCGGGGCAGGTCACATTCACCACCACTCCCGTGAGATTTCTATCCTGATCGGTGGTGTAAAGCAGATGCACAGAGTGATCCTCAAAGCCTTCCAGGTGAAGGAAATCAGGATGATGGGTCGTCCCTTTCTGAAAACTCCCCACCATGCGGGAGCGCCCATCCGAAAAAGTCGTCAGACGGTTGTGGCCGACGACCGCATGCCCCAGCCCGAAACTGATCCCACCGGCAGAGCGCTTCTTCCAGGCTGCGACGACGGCATCCGCAATTTTCTTCGACGCGAACTGATTGTATTCCGGAGCAGACTGAACGGATGGTCCGACATGCGTGTGCGTCGCCATCAGGATGATCTGACTCCCGGACAGTTCCGGCACCGCAGCCGTAACGAGCGAGCGAACATCGTCCCGCATATTTGCCTCATATCGGTTCCCGTCTGTAATGTGTTGCAGGTCACAGCTGACCAGAATGGCCGCGCGTTTCCTCATTTCCTCCGATGGATCGCCGCCACCTGACTCCAACGCGAGAACGGTAGCCGTAATCGGATCGAGAACTCCTTCCGATTGAATACCACCCCGCATTCTCACCGGTCCATCAGGCGTGATATCCACATGTGACCAACCGACCCGGAGCGAACGCTCTTTTTGTCCGGCAACCGATGCGGGGAGAAAATACAGGACAAACAGGCAGAGAGCTCCGATGGAAATCTTCATTGGAATGAAGTTGATTCTATTCATACACACCTTCGCGCCACCCGCGGTTCAGAATTCCGGAAAGTTTAGCTACCTCCTCCGCGAAAGCAGCCTGATCCACCAGGTTCTCGCGCTCCACTTCATCGAGACGGTAGTCAAAGAGAGCCCGGTAGAGAAGATCGTCTGTTTTGTCATCCCGCCATTCTGTATAACGAAAATTTTCCGTCCGCACGCTGTAGCCCGTCGCATCCCCCCGGTAGTATTGACTGAAGGCTGTTTCCCGGAGTTTCGCCTCAGGATCTTCGAAAAGTCTTGCGAAACTGGTTCCCTGAAGATGCCCCGGCAAAGGCAGCTCCGTTACTTCGCACAAGGTGGGATATAAACTCACCAGCTCGACGAGAGAGTCCGTCCGGCTCCCCTTACTCTTCGAGCCCGGAACCCGAATGAGAAGAGGGACCCGAGTCGAAAGTTCGAAATTTGTCGCCTTTCCCCACATCCCGTGATCCCCCAGTTGGAAACCGTGATCGGCGGTGATCACGACGATCGTATCATCCGCAAGTCCGCGCGTTTTCAATCCTTCGAGAAGGCGGCCGATCTGCGCATCGATGTAGGAAACGCAGGCATAGTAGCCGTGAACCAGAGCCCGTTCCGTTGCCGGTTCGAGGGGAAGACTCTCCGGGAGATTGCGGTATTGCAGAAGCAATTCCCTGGATCGATTGCTGACGAGGGAGGAACTGCCCGGCGGAGGGGCGAGCGATTTTGCGTGGGGCAGCCTCTCCGGGTCATACAGATCCCAGTATCGCTTCGGAGCGACGAACGGAA
This sequence comes from Verrucomicrobiales bacterium, assembly GCA_022361255.1. Lineage (GTDB taxonomy): Bacteria > Verrucomicrobiota > Verrucomicrobiia > Verrucomicrobiales > DEV007 > Arctic95D-9. Next base: position 8,340 of record JAKSBG010000530.1, on the reverse strand, counting down.
GATGGGGGCGCAGAAATCCAGCCGCGAGGAAGAAAGGCTGATCGCTTTTTTCATCCAGTGCATCGAGGACCAGTTCAGCAATCTGTCCGTCGCCCAGATCATCATCCTCCACGTCCAGATTTTCCCAGGCCATGCCGCGGTGAATTTTCTTCGGGATTTGTCGGAACGGATCAGGCTTACCCGCCTCCGCCGCGTCTTTCCTGATTTTCTCCACAAGAGCGCGGCCCGCGCGCGTCCGGTACTCGTAGGCCGCATTCTCCGGCATTCGGTGAGGCTTGCTCCAGCAGCGAACATCCTCTTCACCGTTGTGAGCGATCTTGCCGAAGCCGATTGTCCGGTAGCCGTTCTTTCTGAAGTGCAACGGCAACGGATCAATATCCTGCATGCCCTTTCGCACATCGCGGTTCGTTCCAATTTCCCGCGCTGTCGGACGAAAACCGCTCAACAGACTCATTCTCGAAGCGCGACACGTGGCGATCTGACAATAGGCCCGCTCAAAAAGGAGGGCCTCATTCGCGAATGAATCCAGGTTCGGCGTAGTGACGCCCTCTACGCCGTAGCACCCCAGCTCCGGTCGCAAATCATCCACAATGATGAACAGCACATTCGGCCTCGCAAAGCAACTCGCCACGGAGAGCAAACAAAGAGCAAAGCCGAGCGCTACCGATAGAGATCTGCGGGAAAAAAACATAATACCTCTTCGACAGGCATTCTTTACCCGCTGCACCGGCAGACAAGGAAATTTCCCGCACGATCTGCGCCTGAAAAAGAAGAGGTGAATGCGGAGCTCCCCCTCTATCAAGGTCGACCCGCCGAATACCAGTCCTTAACTTCCGGCTTGAGCCAGAAAATCAGAAGCGGAACGGAGAAGAAAATCGTGCAGCCGCTCAGCCCGATACAGATCATGACCAGATGAAAAATCCAGGCACCTTTTGAGCGCGGCAGAAAGAACCCGACGATGCAGGGGATCGACATCACGATACCGGAACCCAGGTAAATTCCACCCATCAGTTCCGGTGGCATACCGTCAAGGTCGTCGGAAGAAACAGGAGCAACAAAGAAGAAGACGCCAAAGGCGACGACAAGCAGAAACAGGAAGGTCAAAAACCCGAGATACGCTTTATACCACCCCACCACGGGCGGTTTGGCAACAGGTTGGGAAGGTGGGTTCGCCGGTTCGAGGACTGAGTGAGACATGAAGAACAATATTTACCTGCATCGGATCAAATAACAACTCCCACGATTTCTCCCTTGGCAGCACGCCGACCTTCACCCACGATTCCCTCCACATCATGAATCGACGATTTTTCCTGCAATCCACTCTGGCCACCGCTGCCGCTTCCGGACCGCTCCCTTTTTCTCTGAGTGCTGATGACGATATCGAGAAATTCAGCCAATATTTCGTTCCGGGTCGGGCAATCACAAGCGGGCCGAATTTTCACTGGTTCGGTTACTACGACAAACTGCAGTTTGATCCGGAAAACCGTTTCGTTCTTTCCAATCAGGTCGACTTCGAAGGGAGAACCCCTACCGCAAACGATCGCATTCGAGTCGGGATGGTGGATCTGGAAGAAAGCGACAAATGGATCGATCTCGGTAAGAGCGACGCCTGGGGATGGCAGCAGGGCTGCATGCTCCAGTGGCGCCCCGGCTCGAAATCGGAAGTGGTTTGGAATGACCGCGAGAAAGATCATTTCGTCTGCCGCATTCACGACATCAACACAGGCGAGACCAAAACGATCCCGAGACCCATCTACGCCCTTTCGCCCGATGGGAAATGGGGAGTATCGGCAGACTTTGCGAGAATTCAGAATTTGCGTCCCGGCTACGGCTACCAGGGCGTTGCCGATCCGGTGCGACAGGAAAAGAACCCTGAGAAATCGGGAATCTGGCGGGTCAACATGGAGTCCGGCGAATCGGAACTCATCATCACTCTCAAACAACTTTCACAAATTCCCTATCGCGGGGAATCGCTGGCGGACCAGTGGAATTATGTAAATCACCTGTTGGTTTCCCCCGACAGCAAACGTTTCATCTTCCTGCACCGCTGGCGGGCAAAAGGCCCCGACGACGCGGAGTTCAAGGTCAACAACGGCTTCGTCACCCGCATGTTCACCGCAAATCTGGATGGTTCGGATCTGTATGTTCTGGATCCGTCAGGGTACACCTCACATTTTATCTGGAAAGATCCGGAACATGTCTGTGCCTGGACGAAGCCGGATGGAATGGAATCGCGCTTCTACGTGTTCCGCGACAAGACAGACAAAGTGGAAGTGGTCGGCGAGGGAAAGATGCCGGTCAACGGACACAACACCTACCTTCCGACCGGAAACGGCGTCGACTGGATTCTCAATGACACCTATCCGCGCGGAGTGAAGCGGCACCAGATCCCCTACCTCTACCATGTCCCCACCGACACCCGGAAGGAAATCGCCCACCTCCACTCGCCTACTGCCTACAAGGGCGAATGGCGTTGCGATGCCCACCCCCGGTCCAGTAACGACGGCAAACTCGTCTGTGTTGATTCGCCTCACGGCGGAAACGGGAGGCAGCTCTGGCTCTTTGATGTTTCCGAATTGATTTCCTGACAAAAACTCAACGATGAACGACAACCTGGTCCAGCGCTGGAAAAAAGCGACCTTCGACATTGTTGACGGCTCGGCACTCGGAGTTTTCAGAATTTTCTGGGGCCTCATCATGCTGCTGGAAACCCGCTGGATGTGGCGTCATCTCGACGACCTGCACTCCGACCGGTATTTCCATTTTTATTACAAAGGCTTCTCCTGGATTCGCCACTTTCCCGAACGCTGGATGACGGAACTGGAAATCATCGCGATGATGATATCCGCGATTCTAATTGTGGTCGGTGTCGCCTTCCGACCCGCAGCATTGGTGTTCTTTCTCGGTTATACTCATTTGTTCTATGCCGAAGCGGGAGCCTACAACAATCACTTCTACCTGATTATGCTGCTAAGCGGCGTACTGTTTTTCACGAGAGCGGACGCGTATCACAGCCTTCACCAATGGCGACGAGGGAAAAAGGGACTGGCTGACGAAGGGGTTCCCCGTTGGAACTACCTGCTCATTCAGATCCAGGTGGTAATCGTTTACGTTTACGGAGCGATCGCAAAGATCAACACCGACTGGATGATCGCGCGTGAACCAATCACTTTCTGGCTGAAGTTCGGACAGAAAGTCCCGGACTACCTTAAGGGGTTGATACAGCATGAGTGGTTCACCTACATCGCCGCGTATGGAGGTTTTTTTATCGACCTGCTGTGCCCCTTTATGCTGTTTCACCGGAAACTCCGTATTCCGGCGATTGTCATTCTGGTATCCTTTCACTTTCTCAACAGCCAGATTTTCAGCATCGGTTTCTTCCCGATCATCGGAGTGGCTCTCCTGATCGTTATCCTCCCCCCCAACCTGTTCCGCCGAAACCGCGACCAACACCCTGCGGTTCGCAGTGAAGGTAAAATTTCCCGTCCCGTTCTCCTTGCTGTTTCAACCTTCTGCATTTTCCAAATCCTGTTCCCGCTTCGCTGGCATCTGGCACGCCCTGCAAATCCCTCCTGGACGGATGTGGGCCACCGCTTCTCCTGGCGAATGATGCTACGCTCGCGAATCTCCCGACTCGATCTGCGCTTCAGCGACCCGGATGTCGAGCTTTGGCTGAAACAAAATCCGGGACGTTATCCCATACTTTCCCCCTCTAACGGAATCCGCTGGGCGGAATACCCGAATTTCATTTGGCAATACGTCCAGGCTCTTCACGCATCGCTTGAAGAACACGGGATGGGAGAAACAAAAATTTACGCCCACGTTACCACCTCACTCAACGGTCGGGACTACTATCCGTCCATCGACCCGCACGTGGATCTTGCCCGCGTCGAAAACCCGTATTTCGCCGTGCCTGACTGGGTCCTGCCCCTGCCCGAAGACATGGAACCGGACTACGAGCAGATCATGCCATTGGAAAACAGTCGCATCTTCAGTTGGGAGGCCTTAAAGGAATATCTCGATGAGAACCCCGGACCGGGATCTGATTATCTCATAGAAAAACCCACGAATGAAAAACCGAAACTGCCTGACATTGATTCTTTCCCTGAGCTGTAGCCCCCTCCTTTTTGCAGCCGAAGGACCCGGGCTCCAATTTTCCGATGCCTCGCCGAAACGCTATGAACTGAGCGCCCGGGCCAGCGAGCTTGACCCGGAGGCAAAAGAACATCCGGAGATTAACTTCGTTTTCCAGAATAAAGACGGCAAGCCCTCCGACGTGCAGAACGCATCCGTCGACACCTCGGTGAAACCGCGTGGCAAGCTCGTCATCTGGCTGATGTCTCACAACGGGGAGCTTTTCACACGACTCAATTCCTACGGACTTCATGCGATTCAGCCCCACTACGCCAACAAATGGTTCGGCATCGTTTGTCAGCAGAAACCGGTCGGTCCCCATTGCCGGGGCAACGTCAGGCTGGAAGCGGCAACCGGGGAGGACTTCAGCGACGAAGTCACCATTCCGAAACCGGACGGAATGATGCATCGCAGTTTGCAGTTCGTGAAATGGCTCGCAAAAGAAAATCCTGAAGGGAAATGGGACTACTTTCTGAACGAAGCCGGAGACGACCTTCGCTGGTCTGACGTCATCGTTGCAGGCTCCTCTCACGGATCCACCACTGCGACACGCTTTTCCAAACATGTCGAAGTCAGCAGAGTCGTCGCCCTCTGCGGTCCCCGCGACCAGTATCAGGAGTGGCAATCCCTCCCCTCGAAAACTCCCGCCAACCGGATCTTCGGTTTTTCCCATGTTCTCGACGGAGGCTGGACCGCAGATCACTACTGTCGATCGTGGGAGCTGCTCGGACTGCACGAGTTCGGCCCCATCGTCAATGTCGACGAAGTGCCGTCACCTTTCGGAAACACCCGCCGCCTCATTACTGATTTCGATGTCGGGGGAGATGCCAAAAAAGCACACGGCGCCGTGACGCCCGGACGCAATTCCGCAAAGGATGAAAACGGAAACTTTCTCCACGAAGACGTTTGGCGCTATCTCTTTACCCACCCCGTCGATGAAACCGGCGATCCGGTAGAACAGGACGACGATTGCCTGAAGGAGCAGCCGCAATAGTGCCCTGCTTTCAATCCCGCCTTGTCCGAAGGAAACTTCGGCGATAGCTTCCGTCCTTTTTATGAGCGACGAATCCGATACGCCACCTCTCGATCCCCTCTCCCTTCGCCTCGCTGCGGCCAACGCGTTGATCCGCCGTCGTCGAACGATCAAGCCGAAGGACATGTCGGAGAAACCGATCGAAAGTGCTCATCTTGCTGCCATTCTCGAGAACGGCAACTGGGCTCCGACACACGGCATGACGGAGCCGTGGCGCTTTTTTGTCTTCACCGGCGAGGGACGCCAGCGACTCGCTGACTTTTGCCAGTCGCTATATAAGAAAATCACGCCGGAAGATGCGGTTCGCCCTGACAAATACGAAAAACTGGGCAAGCAACCCCTGATGTCTCCCGTCGTCGTTGCGATCGGGATGAAGCGGCAGGAAATCGAGAAGATTCCCGAGATCGAAGAAATCGAAGCCGTTGCCTGCGCCGTCCAGAATATGCACCTCACCGCATCCGCTCTAGGCATGGCAGCCTTCTGGTCTTCCCCTCCCATTTCCTACACAGACGAAATGAGAGAGTGGCTCGGCATGGAGGACCCCCGCGACAAATGCCTGGGATTTTTCTATCTGGGATGGCCGGCCAGCGACGAATGGCCGGAGTCGTCACGCGGCGACATAACTGACAAGGTATCAATGATTTCCGGGTAAATCACTACCTGCCATACACGGATCGCGTGCCGGGTTATTCGCTTGCAAAATCCGAATCCAGAGGGTTCTTAACTTTTGCTAAGAATAATACCGCGTCAGCTATGAACATTCGGCAGTTTCTCTATTCCCTCGCCGCGATCTTTTTCCTCACCTCTCTCTCGAGCTGCGTGTCGAACTCGGGAGGTTCCTCATCCGGAGGAAGCGGCATCAACGATACAGCGCGCTACCTTGCCGGACTGCCCGGTGGAACACGTAGCGAACTTTCTCTCAGCCGGAACTCCGCCGGATGGAAGGGCCACCAGTCCCGCATGGATAAGCTTTGGTCGACCCACTCGGGACGACGCAGCCACATTCGGGGCTTCCGGAAAAATCTCTCGGGACTGACTGCACCCGGCGTGCTTTTCTATCCATTCGGGGGACCGGACTATCTACACGCCAGTGCCCTTTTCCCCGGTGCGAAAAATTATGTTCTCGTCGGTCTGGAAGGAACCGATTCGATGCCGGACCTCGCATCGCTCAGCGAAGGCGAACTGAGCCGTGGGCTGGGCGGCATCGCCGGGTCGCTGCGCACCGTAACCGGGGCCAGCTATTTCATCACCAAAGAAATGCGAGTAGACCTGCAAAGCACTGCTCTGCGCGGAACGCTTCCCCTGCTGCTCGCCCAGATTGCCCGAAACGGTCAGACGGTTTCATCGGTCCAGGCTGTGGGACTGGGTGCAGGGGGCGTTCTCACTTCCCGCGCCTCGGGTTCCGCCTGCCCGGGATGGCACATCCGTGCGGGAGGAAAAAACATTTACTATTTCCGTGAAGATCTTTCAAACGGCGGCCTCGGCGACCGGCGTCTTCTCAAGTTTGTCAGCAGCAAAGGTTCGCCCGTCACTTTCGTGAAAAGCGCAAGCTACCTGATGCATGGGGGAGGCTTTTCCTCCATCCGTGACTACATCGTAAACCAATCCCGCGGACTGGTTCAGGATCCTTCCGGGGTTCCCTATCGGTATCTCGTCGACAGCGGGATGAACATCAAACTCTACGGGAACTACCAGGGACCAATCGACACTTTCAACTCCAAACACCAGCCTGATCTCGTTGCCGCCTACCGGAACGGCACTCACCCGGTGAAACCGATGTCCTTTGGAATGGGATATCTGCTCAATCCTTCCCGCGCCTGTATCATCGTTGCGCGAAGATAGGAGGCCGGAATACTGACATGAAACTGGCCCGGATGCCGGACGGAAGTCCGGAAATATTTCACACCCTGCAGGGAGAGGGACGAAACACGGGGAGACCGGCCGTTTTCATTCGCGCATCCCTCTGCAATCTCCATTGTCAGTGGTGCGACACGCCCTACACCTGGAACTGGGACGACACTTCTTTCGAGCACGAGAAGAGTGTGAAATTTTCACGTGAGAACGAAATTGTCGACCTGACCGCAGAAGACATTGCCAAAGAAGTCTCACAGTATCCCTGCTCCCATTTTGTTCTCACCGGAGGCGAACCGTTGCTGCAGGAAAAAGGCTGGCTCGAACTGATCAACCGGCTTCCGGGGAGTTTCGAAGCGGAGACGAACGGTACCCTGCTCCCTTCTCCGGAATTTCTGGAGAAGGTGGAGCAGATCAATGTCTCGCCGAAAATCTCCAATTCCGGCATCACAAAAGAAAAGCGGATCAACCCGGACGTTCTCACTGCCCTCTCTCAACTGGAAAAGGTGGATTTCAAATTTGTAATCGGAACCAGTGAGGATTTCGATGAAGTAAAGAATCTGGCAGAGGAATTCCGACTCGTTCCCGACCGGGTGTTTCTCATGCCGAAGGCGGCAACTCCCGACGAGTTGAATGCGAGACAGGCCCGTGTCGCAGACCTCGCGCAACAGAACGGTTTTCGCTATTCCGACCGCTTGCACCTCCGCCTCTATGGCGCGAAACGCGGGACGTAGCGGCTACGAACTGGCTTTGCGCAGTTTGTCGAGAATCGCCTTGCCCACTCCGCGGTCGGGAAACGGCTCGGAGATGATCTCATCGACATCGGAAAGGTCGAGCTGACGAACCACGTGAAAGAAGCGGATTCCCGCTTCCGCCACTCTTCCGGAACCGGGACTCAAAACCGAAACCTCGTCCCACTCGTGCAAATCAAGGTAGCCGTCCTTGGGCTGCCCCCGATAACTCAGAAGGGCATACCGCTTTCCTTCTTCGGGAGAAAAGTCTTCCGGCTGGCTCAACAGCCGGAGAGGTTTTCGCGGGGCGTAGTGGCTCTGCAGCATTCCCGGCGCTTCCGGAGCAGAATTCTCCACCTCTTCATTCCGTTCGGCAAAAACCACCTTTCCAAATTTCTTCAGCTCAATTTCGGTGATCGGTCCCGGGCGCAACACCTCGATGGTCGGCTTTTTCTCTCCCAGAGAGATTTTCACAATCGTGCTTTCGAGACCCCGCGCGCAGGCACCGCCATCGACAATCAGGGGAATGCGCCCATCCAGCTGATCCAGAACGGCCTGAGCCGACGTGGGGCTGAGCTGGCCGAACATGTT
>JAKSBG010000528.1 GCA_022361255.1 Verrucomicrobiales bacterium | reverse complement strand
TACTATGTCTATCGACTGAAACCGGAAAAGGAGAAACTGGAACTCTTTCTCTCAGGCAAAAAGGGCGAACCGAATCTTTTCACCCACCTCGAAGAGAGGCTTAACCGGAAAGGTAGAAGGCTGAAGTTTGCTATGAATTCGGGAATTTTCGAAGGCACATTTCTGCCCACCGGCTTGCATATCGCGAACGGAAAAACACACGTAAAACTCAATTCAGACAATTTTGTGAAAGAGAGGGATGGCCAGCTGACACCAAACTTTTTTTTGAAACCGAACGGAGTTTTCTACCTCACGGAATCAGGAATCGCCGGTGTCCTTGAAACATCTCAATTCAAAAAGGCTGCCATTCAACCAGGGCCGATGGTGGCCACCCAGTCTGGCCCCCTGCTCGTCGAACGGGGAAAAATTCATCCGGTTCTAACGAAAGACTCCACGAGTGAACGATACCGGAATGGAGTGGGCGTAACGAAAAGTGGAAAAGTCGTTTTCGTTTGTTCCGTTCTGAATCGTGAAACCGGAATGAGCAATCTTTACAACTTCGCAGAAATGTTCCGGGATAAACTCGACTGTCCCAATGCGCTCTATCTTGACGGTGACATCTCCTACATCTTCATCCGCGGAGTAACACCGGAGTTGCGGGATACAAATTTCTTTGGAGGAATCCTCGCTGTGACTGAGACTGCTCCCAAAGAATGAACTATAAATTTTTACCGCTCATCTTTCTGGTATTCACCGCAAGCCTTTCCTCGGCCGATCGCCCTAACATTCTCCTTATCGTTTCTGACGATCAAGGATACAATGATCTCGGAGTCCTCGGGAACGGAATTATCACACCGGCACTTGACCGGCTCGCCGGGGAAGGAACCAGGCTCACTAATTTTTACGTCACCTGGCCAGCCTGCACACCAAGCCGGGCATCTCTCCTGACCGGACGATACCCGCAGCGGAATGGCATCTATGATATGATCCGGAACGAAGCTCCGGACTATGGCTACCAATATCCTCCATCGGAATACGAAGTCAGTTTTGAGAGGATTGGCGGAATGGATCTGAAAGAGAAGATGATTCCCGATCTCCTGCCTCCCGGGTATGTCTGCGGATTCTACGGGAAGTGGGATCTGGGAACATTGAAACGTTTTTTGCCAACCTCGCGAGGGTTTGACGACTTTTACGGTTTCGTGAACACGGGCATAGATTTCTACACACACGAGAGATACGGCGTACCCAGCATGTATCGCAACCTGCAACAAACGGAAGAAGACAAGGGAACCTACTGCACCTATCTTTTCGAGCGTGAGGCAATTCGTTTCCTGAAAGAGCACTCCGGACAAAAACCGTTCTTTTTATACGTGCCGTTCAACGCCCCTCACAACTCATCGGCACTCGATCCGAAAATCCGAACCTCTGTCCAGGCTCCGGAAAAATATAAGAAGATGTACCCGCCCGTGGAAAAGGAGACACGAACAATCGAAAAATATCGATATGCAGAGCGAAACAAATGGGGCAAAGGTCCGGTAAAAGTGACCACTCCGGAAGCGCGGGAGCGAGACTACCGAGCTTCGGTAACTTGCATGGATGCTTCCATCGGGAAGATGCTTGATCTGCTCGACGAAAAAGGGATCGCTGACAACACTATCGTCGTATTTTTCAGCGACAACGGGGGTTCCGGGGGGGCTGACAATTCGCCGTTGCGCGGGCGGAAAGGACAGACCTGGGAAGGTGGCATCCGCGTCCCGTGTCTGGTTCGCTGGAACGCCGGGAGGATTCCCGCCGGAACGGTGAACAGCGAGTTTCTCTCCAGCCTGGAGTTGGTCCCCAGCTTTGCTGCGGCCTGTGGGCATAAACTGCCGGATGATATCGTCTTCGATGGGTATGACTGGTGGCCCGCCCTTCGCGGAGAGGCAAAATCGCCCCGAACTGAAATGTTCTGGAAACGTCGCAACACGTGGGGAGCCAGGGTCGGCCACTGGAAATGGACGGTGATGGGAAAGGACGGGGGCCTGTTCCATCTGGAGGATGATCCTGGAGAAAAGCTGGACCTCAGTACAACAAATCCCGAAAAGCTGGCCGAGTTGAAACAAGCCTATCAGAATTGGCTGGACGAAATGGAACAGGCCGAACCTCGCGGGCCATTCCGCGACTTTTAGTGGCGGTCGCCAGGCCGTCTTCCCGGAATTGCGACCTTATCCGCGAATTTCATTCCCCCTCGATATCGGGAACCTCTTTTTGCTTGCTGCTCATCCGAAATCCGGGCGGACCGGGATTCTTCTTTTCTGATTCCATTTCTGCAGGTTCCTTTTTCTCAGTAAGCTCAGGGATAGACGAGGAAATCCCCCTGATGGTTGCCGGATCCGGACCACGGGGAAAAAGTGAGCCGGACATGAGAATTTCATCACCACCAGTCGGCAGATCCTTTCCTTTCACGAACTCCGTGGTCCCCCAGTCAATCCCGTCGGAAACATACGTTCGTCGCGGTTTCCTTGCCCGGTAGCTGATTTGCTCTTCCAGAAAACCAATGCTGTCATGCAGGATTGTATATTGCGTATCAACTGCATCGCGAAACTCATCAGGATTCTCAAAAATTATCTCGTCCAGAATGACCTTCGCAATATCCAGTGTTGCCAAAGCTTCGCTGAACTGACCCGAAAATCGCTGCTCCATTCCCAAATCATATGACTCGATAAAGTCGAGAAACTTCATCGTGATCAAGTTCCCCCCCGGAGGAAGCCTCGGCTCCGTTTCCTCGATCATTTCTTCGAGTTTTTCGATCCGGTAATTTACAAGTTCCGGTTCGTAGGAAGGGCTCGCGTTCCGTATCGCTTTCATTTGGCGAAATGTCTCAATGTAAGCCCCCATCGCGAGCGCCCACTGGTCGCTTTCCGCCAGCCGCTCCCCTGCCTGAAGCCAGCTGTAGGCACGTGACCATGCCTCTGCCGGAGCAGTTTCATTGGCAGGAGCCGCGAATATTCCCACCCATACTGCAAACGCCGTTAACAGCCTCAAGAGGCCGTTCGAATTTCTAAAAGGAGGCATCCTGGTAACGGTCACTCACCCAGACCGCGAATCAAGACTTCAACTTTACGCAGTATCAGACCTTGTCCATCCCCCTCTCCGACTCGATATCCAGTTCGAATCACCTTGGTTACCTCGCCCGGCTGAAACGGTTGCTCCATGTAATCGCGCGTTCCCCAGCCTTTCTTGCCCAGAATCTGAACTTCATGCCGCTGCTTCAACGTCAATACAGTGCCCAGCGGTATGTCAAATTCCTCCACCCCCTGGTCGTTCAGAATTTTAGCGAGCCTCATGCGAAAGTCTTCTAATTCAATCACAACGTCACTCAGTTTCCGGTTTCGGCGATAACCCGATAGTAGCGCATCAAAAAATTCTATGTCTGTAATGAGTGCTTCATAGATCGCCTGCTCACGGTCTTTTGCGATCACCATAGTATCGTATCCCTCCGGCAGCTGGACTTTCGTCCCCCGCCGACTAAGTCCCTGAGCACGGCGAATCTCATTGTCGACCTTCTCGCGAATATCTTTGAGTTCCGTTTCTGTTGTTTCCAGAATTTTCCGTTTTTCGCGATTTTCCTCCACTAAGTCCTGCTGTTCGAGCTGCAGGTTTCTCAGCCGCCGTTTCAATTCCTCCTGCACCCCTTCGCCGAACTCTGACCAGATTGGCTCGATCTTTTCCAGTTCACTTCGAATAGAGTTTCGCATGCCTTCCAGCCTCGTCAGTCCATCCTCACCCGTCCAATCCGAGCCTCCTGCTTCGACCCAGAATTTCAAAGCCTCCTCATAAAGATCTGCCAGGTCTCCTGCACGACGCCGCTCCTCTTCAAGTTTCCCGTTTGATTCACGTTCCTTCCGCGTACTCTCATCCAGTTTTGTTTCCAGTTCCGAAACGAGAGCGTCAACACCGGCCTTTTCAGCCCGCCACTGCTGAACCTGCTCCACCAAAGCACTCCGCTCGGACTCGAGGCGCTCCACGACACCTTTTTCCTGTGTCAGCTCAAACTGAAGTGCGGCAAGCCTACCTTCCGCCTCGATGTTTTTTGCCCTTTCATTGCTTAGTTCGGCAGCCAGCTTACTCTCTTTTTGCTTTTCTATGTCCAGTTCGCGAATGAGAGCACTGCTTTTTCCCTCTTCCTCCTGAATTTGGATAGTCAAATTTGCCTTCTCCGCTTTCAGCAATTGAAGCTGCTCCGCCAGCTCGTCGCGTTCTTTTTGAATGACAGAAAACTCCCCCCTGCCGATGACCTCTTCAGTATCCGGGATGGAAACAGGAAGCGTCTCTTCCCCTTCAGCACTTTCCTTCACGGCTTCGATATCAGTGAAGCGAAACTCGCTGGAAGCAAAACGCACCAAATCACCCGGCTGCAGATCCTTCCGCGTAATTTTCTCACCGTTCACAAAGGTTCCGTTGCTCGATCCCCGGTCGATAAGGGTCACCGAATCCCCACCATTCCTCTTCAGTGACGCGTGAATGCTCGAGACCGACGTATCATCGACCCGGAAATCGTTTTCGCCCGACCGCCCCACTGTAACTTCCACCGGGCCGTGCGGAATTACGAAGGCTTCATGATTCGCTTCTGTAAGCGGCTGGAGTTGATGGCCCATGCGTGCGAAATCCACTTTTTCGCACCTGTGCCCTTATCCATCAAATACAAAAACAGACGGAAATCATCAACCGCGGTCTCTTGAACGAGCATTGGATTTAGCCAAGTACAGAAAAATGACCACAGTGCTACCCCGGATCAAACCGGGACACTGTGGTCATATATCGGACAGAGCTGCTTAACGTTTGTAGGTAAATCTTGCGAGACCCGCGTCGAATTTCTCATTCTCCGTCTTAGATCGAACGAGAACTTCGCGATTCACGCGGACTTTCTTTTTCTTCCGTGCTTTCAGACGGCGCTTCCATTTCTTCTTCAGTCGCTCCTTCAACTGCACGTTGACGGCACTCTCTGCAGCAACTTCGAATTCAGCTGTGCCCGCCCGCAGTTGGGAGGTGATATTCCGTCTGTTCGTGAGATCATAATATCTGCTTTTCGAATACCGGTTCGATCCAGCTCCATGGGCAGAAAAGGTGTCATCCGTGTTGCCGTCGTTTCCAATTCCGAAATACACGTAAGCGTTTCTCTTTTTCTTTACCTTCTTTTTGACAGACTGGCGATTTCCACTGGTGTATTTATCGTTTCCGACGTGCCTTGCCATCGTGCTGACTTTCCCAACGGTAACGTCCGGCTGGTAATTCGAATCCTCACCGGTTGCAACCAGGGTATCCTCCATGAGGATAGTCTCGTAAACATAGGTCAGCACCCCGTCGAGCGGGTCGTCCAGAATAATCGAAATTGATTCGACAACGGCATCCGCGAGTTCAGAATCCAGTTCATCAATAGAGGCGAGACCGTCTAAGCCGAGGAAACCAACGATACCGCCAAGTCCCAACGAATCGAGCAACCCTCCTACACCTTCGAGGGCATCCTCGTCCAGCAATTCAGCTGCGTCATCGATTATCCCGGAAATCACCCCTTCCGCATCCGGAGCTCCAAGCAAACCATCCAAATCGATAACCAGAGGAAAGGAGTCGTCTGTTAGAGGATTGTTGTCGGGATCGATGATGAGACAAATTTTCGGATTCTCTGCATCCCATAGTTGGGGGAGATTCACCGTGATTTTATCAAGATCCCCGAGGGTGATCAGATTGTCGAGATTCACCGAAAGGTTGTCATCATGCCCTGACTGAGCTCTAGCCTCAGTTCCTGACATTCCGGAAATGATCAGAAGTGCGGAAAAGAAAAAGGCGAAACTTCGAAGAGAGAAATTTCGCCACCTGCTTTGCTGCGTTTCCGATTGGAATTTGGTGTTCGTTACGTCGCCGTTTGATGAAAGATTTCTCGTTTCATTTGAGCACACCGTAATCGATTTAACTTGGTTATGGGTCGTGTCCATAGAGAGATCCTATCATTATGGAAATTATATTCAATATAATTTTCACTAAGTAATCAGATCCTAACAATTCGATTTTCTTTATCTACTAATGATTATAACCCGGTATCCCCCACGTTATCCCCTCTCCCCCCCAATCTATCGGATGAAATTTCCAGAAACTACTTATTCTCTGATATTTAGATTCTCTTTATCGAATGAAAATTATGGCGGAACTTTTTTCCGGTTTCCGTTTCTTTCCCTCAGGAGATTGCGGGAATTGACTCAATGACGAGGACCTGTAAGACTTTGCATAATGAATGAATCAAATTCCCAGCCAACCCGTCGCTCCGCATTAAAGACAGCAGCCGGAGCATCCATTCTCGCCGGAACAACCATCCCCCATGTTCATGCGCAGGTGAACGAGGAAGTTAAGATTTCACTTGTGGGTTGCGGAGGGAGAGGGACCGGAGCAGTCAAGAATGCGCTCTCCGTTTCGGGAACACTTGGACCATTGAAACTTCACGCAATGGCCGATGTGTTTGAAGACAAACTGTCGAACTCTCACAAAACACTGACTAAAGATCCTAACGTTGGTGACAAAATCGATGTCCCGCCCGAACGCCAGTTTATTGGTTTCGATGGGTACCGCAAAGCAATGGATTCTATGAAAGCCGGTGACATCGTTATTTTAACGACGCCATGTGCCTTTCGCTGGCCGATGTTTGAATACGCAGTCGAAAAAGGTCTACATGTGTTCATGGAGAAACCGGTTACTGCGGACGGCTTTGCTTCACGAAAGATTCTCGAGATCAACGAGCGGGCGAAGGAAAAAGGACTCAAAGTCGGTGTTGGCCTGATGTGCCGTCATTGCGAATCGCGCAATGAATTGAAAAAGCGTATCGACGACGGAGCAATTGGAGATATCACCTTTTTGCGATCCTACCGGATGCAAGGCCCGATTGGGTCATGTTTTACCCCAAAAAACACAACTGATATGACGGAGCTGCAATATCAGATCCGGAACTTTCACAGCTTCCTCTGGCTCAGTGGTGGATCGTTTAGCGATTTTTTCATCCACGGCATTGACGAAATGTGTATGATAAAAAACGCATTCCCTGTCGAAGCGAAAGCGGTTGGGGGCCGCCACTACAAAACCGTGGAACGCAACGGAGAGAAGCTTGAGGCCGTAGACCAGAATTTCGACAGCTACGGCGTAGAGTATACTTTTGCAGACGGAGCCAAAGCTATCTACGAAGGGAGGAACATGGTTGGATGCCATCAGGAGTTTGCTGCGTACGCTCACGGCACGAAAGGCTCGGCCGTGATTTCGTCACAGGGTCACGTTCCCGCGCGTTCCCGTATTTACAGTGATCAAAACATTGATACCAACTGGCGCTCTAAAACCGACAATCTGGTATGGTCGTTTCCCAATAATTCCAAAACCCGGGGCGGCCACAACGAGGGGAATCCCTACGATATAGAATGGGAAGTTCTCATTGATGCCATCCGCGAGAACAAAGAACATAACGAAGTCGAGCGCGGAATCGCCGCCAGTGTAACCACCTCAATGGGACGAATGGCTGCGCATACCGGGCAAGTGATTACCTATGATCAAATGCTGAATAGCGAGCACGCATTCTCTCCCAACGTAAAAGATCTCACCTTGGACGGCGACTCTCCTCTGATGCCGGACGAGGAAGGTCGTTACCCGATCCCGGAACCGGGAATCAAGAAAGACCGGGAATACTGATCCCGTCAAAAAGTTTGCAGAGCTGTTCAGATCAGACGGATTCTTCGCTTCAGGGAGCGAATTTTCCGTTTGTAGCGTTTTGCTTTCGACTTTCGTTTCTTGCGCTTCGCCTTTTTTCGCTTCTTCTTCAGCTTTTTCAGCTTTCGATTGAGCGACCGGCGAAGGGCCGATTCGACAGCGGGCACAACGTTCTCATCAATCAGAACATCAACGTTTCCAGCCAGGTCGGGCGGAGCCAGATTGCCGTCAAGAGATGCGAAACCGGTAATCACTCCGTTCGCGGAAACCTCGCGCCCGAAGATGGCGTCCCCGACATCCTGCACCGTTTGGTTTCCCTCCGGTGAAACAGAAAGGCGGGTCATGATGTTTTTCTTCGTATCGAGACGGAAGAAGTCCCGCTTCCCGTTCGTATCGTCCGGAACAAGATCATCAACGGTGGAAGCAAAATACACCCAGCGGGCATCGTTGCTGGCCCCCGCAAAGAAAAAGCCGCCTCCGGAGTTATCTTCCGCCGCTTTGCCAACAAGGCGGGTCACGGCACCGGTGCTGACGGTCTGGCGAAACAGGTTTCGATCCATACCGGTATCGCCCGGAATCAGATTTCTCGCAAGACTTTCAAAATACACAAAGCGACCATCCCGCGAGACCACTCCGTTCGAGAGCCCGTCCGGATCACCTCCGGCGGCCACTTCGCCAACCCGGGTGGTCGTCCCGCCCTGCCGGTCCACGATGAATACATCCGTCACCCCGTTCCCGTCCATCGCGACGATGTCACTGGAGTTGGAATTGAAGGCAATAATCCGACCATCACCGGAAATCGAAGGGCCGTTTCCCCCGTTCGCAGCCGGAGCCGTTCCCGCTTCATTTTTCGAAAGCATTACAGTCGTATTTGCCGTCCGGTCGCGCAGAAAGATGTCCGATTCTCCATTACTGTCCGGCCCGTCGAGAAACGCACTGGGATGGCTGAATGCGATCAGGTTTCCATCAAACGAAAGCGCGCATTCGTAAAAGATCGCCCCGGCATCGGAAACGGTGGCGCCACCGTCCGCGACAGATTCGATCGTTGTGGTTCCTGTATCGAGGTCGTGAATAAATAAATCGCGAATCCCGTTGGAATCGGGCACCGCGAGGAGATTGGTCGCGTCTGAAGTAAACGCGACAAATCTTCCGTTCCCCGAAATGACAGGAGCACGGGAAGCATCATTCGCTTCCACTCCCATCGATCCAACGGAAACGCGCGTTATCGACCCGCTCGATCGATCAAATACGAAGATGTCACGCTCGCCGTTGGTGTCTCCGGCGACGAGTTGACTGCTGAACGATTCGAAAGCGATCCGGTTTCCATCCGCCGAGACGGAAATGTGCTGGCTGTTTCCGTCGCCCGGTCCAATCAGGTCATTGATTGAGATACGTTCCAGCGCGGGAGCGACTGTCAGCCCCGCGAAAAGGAGCAGCGTGCAGAGAATGGTTTTTCTGTTCATCGAGGAGATAGAGGATGTTTCTTCCCCGATATAGCGGGATTCACGAAGGCGATTTCAATATTTCTGAAACTTTTTCGACAGCACCACAATCTATCGAATCCAACCGGCGTCCCGGAACGGGTCCGGACCGCGGCGCCGATCTCCTTTGCCGTCTTTTTTGCACGTCCTTCAACAGTGCTGCTACCGCTAACTTCTCCGTACAATTTCACGGTGGACCCCAGAATCAGGCCGGCCCGATCCGAGTCACCCCAGCCTGCGGCGTAAGCTGAATTGCCTCTACAATCGATGAAAAAGACGAATCACCAACGCCGAAGCCGACGACAACCCGCTCCGCCACGTTGCCCTCATTTAGAGTGACGATCTCCCCCTTCACTTCGACATCACCACCTGCGGGAACTGAATACTGGCCGGCCAAAAGAAGCCTGCATGTCCATTCCGCGGATTTCAGCAACCTACTCGTTTGCAATTTCCCGGCTCAACGCCCGCCTCTCCCGAATAAGAGACTGCTCGACAGAGCGCAAAGCCTGGCAAAAGGCATGAAATTCATTGCCGACTACCCAGTCCACGGGAGTTCCAGAGTCAGTATGCAAAGCGGGTATTTCTACGCATCCGAGACAGACTCCGCCTGAAAGCCGGCATGCAAACCTTTACAAAATTCCTCCTTTGGCTTCGGTCCTGATTGCCTCCTGCCCGCAACAGGGTTAGATGTAAAATTCAACAGGGTCAGGTCATGCACCCAACAGGGTTAGCTCTTCGATATCCCCCTGTTTTTTCTCTCCGCACATGGCAATTATCTCCCAGGAAACGATTCAGAGAATCCTCGACGAAACGGACATCGTCGAGTTGATCCAGGGATATTTTCCGCTGAAGCGGGCCGGAGCGAACTACCTGGCGCTGTGCCCCTTTCACAATGAGAAGACGCCGAGCTTCAACGTCAGCCCGCAACGGCAGAATTTTCATTGCTACGGCTGCGGCGAAGGCGGTGATGCGATCAAATTCATCATGCGGTATGACAATCTTCCTTTTCCCGAGGCCGCGAAGCATCTTGCGAGCCGCGCGGGAATCACGATCGAGGAAGAGGTATACGATCCGCAGGCTCAGGCCAGGATGCGCGCCCGCAGCGAAATCAAGAGAATGCAGAAATCGGCGGCCGACTGGTTTCACCGGCTCCTTTTCAAAAGCCAAAGCGCGCAACCTGCCCGGGACTATCTGAAAGGTCGCGGATACACCATGGAGATTTCGCGGAACTGGAAATTCGGATTCGCGCCGGAGGACCAGCGCTCCTTCATGGACTGGGCGCAGGCCGAGGGGTTTACCGTTCCGCAGCTCGTTGAAGGCGGGCTTGCCAAATGGCGGGATGAGAACAACCCGAACCGCGGTGCCTACTCCTTCTTTCGCCACCGCCTCATGTTCCCGGTCAACGACGGGATGGGCGAACCGATCGCATTCAGTGGACGCGTGCTCTCTCCCGATCAAAAGGGGGGAAAATATGTGAATTCGCCGGAAACGGTGATTTTCAACAAGAGCAAAAACTTCTTTGGACTCGACAAAACCAAGCGTTCCATTTTGCGTGAAAAACGGGCAATACTCTTTGAAGGTCAACTGGATTTGATTTCCGCCTTTGAAGCAGGAATCGAAAACGGCGTTGCCGGTCTTGGAACCGCTTTGACGCAGGATCACGGACGCATTCTGAAACGACACACCGATGAGGTCGTCCTTTGCTATGACTCGGATGCCGCGGGACTCAAAGCGGCGAGCAAAGCCTTTCGGATTCTGGCTCCATCGGGGATGCTGATTCGACTCGCTCTTCTACCCGAAGGCGAAGATCCCGATTCGCTGATCCAGTCACAGGGGGCAGACGCCTTGCGGGAAATTCTTGATTCAGCTCCCGAATTTTTCGATTTCCAAATCGACCGTCGCGGCAGCGGATTGAATCAGGGCCCGCTTCGCGACCGTCTCAATTTTGCCAAAGATCTCGCCGGCGACATGGCCCTGATCGAAGACAAAATGTTGCAGGACTCGCTGATCAGTCGCGTCACGGTGCGTCTCGGGGTCGGCGAAGATGAGATCCGGAAGCTGGTTCGCAACGAGGTCGCCACAAAATTGCGATTGGAGAAGACGAGAAAAAAACGCGAAGCAGCCCAGTGGAAACGGGAGAAACAGGGCGGCGGGAATCCCCGTGGAAACGGCTATCAACAAAATCCCGCCGGACCAGCCCCTGAAGAAGAGGAAACCTTTGCGGAACCAGGCGGAAACGGCGACCCCCTGACGATCAAAAGTCGCGCGATTCGTCTGCTCTGCAAAGCACTCCTGACCAACTTGCCGGCCCGACAGGAAATCTGCGCCCATCCAGTCCCGGGGTTCTTCGAGAATCTGGTGGAAACAGAGTTCCTCATTGCTGTTTGGAACGGCGACTTCAACCCGGAGCAGCCCTCCAGCGTAAACGCCTTTCTCGGAATGCTGCCCCCTCACCAGCAGAAACTCGCTGCGGCGATCCTCCACGAAGACACCGCCACTATCTCTCCGGCGCTGGCCAACGACTGCCTGGCGGCTCTTCGCAAGCAAAGCATCCACAACCAGATGGAAATGGTAAAATCGCAACTCGGTGCCCCCGGCCTGCCTGTTGATCGCGTGCTGCTTCTGAATAAACAACTCCTTGACCTGCGCGCCCAACTACACGACAGTTCGCAGCCCTCTGAGACTGAGGACGATCCCTTTTAACATCTCTCCCCCATTGGCGCGTCAAGCATGGCTGCAGGAAACAACTCGAAGAGAAAAACTTCTAAAAAGGTTACAAAACCTGCGAAGCGGAAAGCAACGAAAAAAGGGGCAAAATCTTCGCCCGAAAGTTCCTCACCTTCCAAGTCCAGTAAATCTGCCGATGCGGCCAAAGAAACCAGCGATGCCGTGAAATCGCTTCTCGATTCGCCGGAATTCAAGCCCATCGTGAGGGATCTTATCCACCTCGCGAAGGAGCAGGACTACCTCACTTTCGACGACCTCAACGAGGCACTCCCCGACACGACCGGGGACCTCGAATTGATGGAAGAACTCATTGAGCGGCTGCGCACAATGAAATTCCGGATCATCGACTCCGCCGAGGTCGACAACATCAAACCGGATACTGACTCAAACGAAAGTCAGGATGCGGGAGATGAGAAAAAGCCGGCCCCGGCCCGCGAGGGACGCCTCGACATTCTCGATGACCCCGTGCGGATGTATCTGAAACAAATGGGTCAGGTTCCCCTGCTCACCCGCGAGCAGGAAGTCGAAATTTCCAAGCGCATCGAAAAAGCGGAGGAAGACATCCGCAAGACGCTCGCTTGTTTTGGCTTTATCCCCGATCAGTATCTCGCGATCGCAGACCGGCTTGAGTCCGGCGAGGAACGCTTCGACCGCCTCATCATTGATAAAAAGATCGAGAGCCGGCCCCGTTATCTCAAGAATCTGAAAAAACTTCAGGCCCAGGTCACCGAACTTCGCGACGAGCTGAACAAGACCTACGCTTCCCTTCGCTCCGCAAAGAAAGAAAACGAGAAAAAGAAGCTAGAGGAGAAATGGAAGAAATCTCATTCCGCTCTCTCCCGTTGCTACAACCGTTTCTACTTCAAACAGAAAGTCACGGAAGACCTCGTCGCTCAGACCGAAGAGGTCGCGGAGCGCTCAGAGGCGCTGAAACGCAAGGCGGCGCGAGCCAAAGACCCGAAGAAAAAAGGCGAGGCAACCCGGGCCAAAACCGCTTTCGAAAAAGAAGTCTGGATGGCGCAACCGGATTTCGATGAGTTGATCGACCACCTCAGAGTCCGCGTCGCAGATGCCCGTCAGGCCAAAGACGAAATGGTCGAGGCCAACCTGCGACTCGTGATCTCCATCGCGAAAAAATACACCAACCGCGGCCTTTCTTTCCTCGATCTCATTCAGGAGGGAAATATGGGACTCATGAAGGCGGTCGAGAAATTCGAATACCGGCGCGGCTACAAATTTTCCACCTACGCGACCTGGTGGATTCGACAGGCAATTACCCGCTCGATTGCAGATCAAGCCCGCACGATCCGG
>JAKSBG010000527.1 GCA_022361255.1 Verrucomicrobiales bacterium | reverse complement strand
TGCGGAAGAGTTTCAGGGCCTGAAAGGAGATGGGATCGACCTTGAGTTAAAACTCGAAGAGTTGCTTACTGAAACCCGGAAGAAACTTAGGAAAAAGGAAGCGGAGTTGAGAAAAGCCAACCGCGAGGACGGAATCAACCCCGTGATCGCACAGACTTGTAAGCTTCGGAAAGAAGAGCGAGACGCTGTTCAAGCGAGGCTCACAGCACAGAAGGCGGAACTGCGTCGCGCGAGGCTCCGACTGAGCTACCGGACGAAAAAATTGAGCAAGGAGGAATATGATCAGCAAATCTCCGAGATAGGGGATATCAAAGGAAAATGCAGCGCTTTGATCTCGGTGGCGATTGAAATGGAATGCCCTCTCGCCCCGAGTGCCAACCGTGACGAGCTTAGCCGGAAACGGTATGAAGATGCTCTCGAAACGGTTGAAGAGATCGAGAGGCTGATCGCGAAGCTCGAAGAGACAGAAGAAAATATTCGAGAAGAACTAGCTAACGCGGATAAGGCGCTCTCTCCGCTCGAAGAAAAGGTGAAGGAGCAATCGGAAGCCCAGAGCAATCTGCGTGACCAACTGGGAGAAGAGGTTACCGACTTGGATGAACTCGAAACCAATCTCGAAAAGGCCTTTGAGGATACGAAGAAGATTCGTGAAAAGCGCGAAGAACAAACGGATCTGGATTCGAAGATCGAGAAATCCTCGAAAGACTTGGAGGCGTTGCGGAAGAAGGGGCGGAAAGTTCTTTCAATTCTGGCGGATGATCTGAGCCATGTGGCATCACATGTCACCCAGGAGGAGACAAGAGCCTCAGTGGAATTTCATTCTGAAGCGGTCGTTACATCCCTCAACTACGCAGGAGACATGAGCAGTGCCGCCCTTGTGACTCTGCGGCTTTTGATTTTCGACCTCGCGTGTCTGCTTGGCAGCGTTCGCGAAGGAAGTCATCATCCCGGATTGCTGATTCACGATAGTCCTCGAGAAGCTGACTTATCTGCCCATCTTTATCGGAGATTGTTTTCTATGGTTGCTGGAACGGAAGGGGGAGTCGAGAACGAAGCCGTCCAATACATCGTAGCGACTACAGAACCGCCACCGGAATTCCTCCAAAAAGAACCGTGGCTGGTTTGCGAACCTCTTTCTTCGGATACGGCAGAGGGCCGTTTTCTCAAGGCAATCGTTTGATCCTGGTACCTCGGTCAATTGCTGCAAGCAGTTCTTGCAGGCCCCCTCGACCATTCAAATTCAGTATGATACCAATTTACAAATACCCCTATCCGTGATAAAAGAGGATCAAAGGAGGCGATATCAAGACATTGAAACCAGAGGAAATCAAGAAGAAGCGCAAAGCGCTCGGGCTGAGCCAGCAGCAGCTCGCCGAAGAAACGGGGTTCGGCGTCGCATCGATCAAGCGATGGGAAAGCGGCAACAGCCAACCGACGGAGGCGAATGCCCGGCGGCTGCGGCAGCACCTGCAACCGAATCCCATGAAGGGGTTTCGGGAGCGACTTTCGGGGCTTGGGATCAAGCGAAAGTTTCTCAATGAGATCATTCTCCCGGACTGGTGGAGTGACTCAATGGGGAACGAGCCGAATGGCTTGCTCCTCGCCGCGGGCTATGTCGCCGACTACCTCGGCGTGAAACGATCGGAGCTCCTCAAGGAGGATTTGAAGGGTTTTTCCTTTGTCAGCGGGACCGGAAGCGTTCGCTACAAGGCGCCATCGAACAAGCAGCCCGTGACGCAGGAGAGAGAGGACTCGTTGCGACTCGCGACTTCGATTTCCTATCAGGCGGCGGCCTATACGGGCGATGCGGTGATCGGGGAAACGGCGGATCTTCCGGATCCCGATGATCTCCGCAAGCAGCTGCTGAATCGCGGCGAACACCGGTGGGTATCCCTCGACGACTTGTTGCATGCCTGCTGGAGTCACGGGATCGGCGTGATCCATCTGAACAAGCGGGCCTTTCCAACCGGCACAGTCAAGCCCGATGCCCTTGCGGCCTGGTCGGGTTTAAAACGAGTCATCGTCCTGATCAAAGAGCAGCATTCCGCGTCCTGGCTTTCCTACACACTGGCCCATGAGCTGGGTCATTTCTTTCACGGTCACATACCGGAAGGGGATTTTTATCTCGATCAATCGCTCCAGGCGGAGAGGATTGGAAAAGAGGAACAGGAAGCCGATGACTACGCGATGCGTCTGCTCACCGGGGAACCGGATCTGGGAATCTATATCCCATATCGTCCCAAGAGTGCCGACCTTGCGGAGAGGGCTCGACATTATTCGCGTCGATACCGCGTCGCTCCGGGGGTGGTAGCGCTGAATTACGGGATGTCGACAGGGAACTGGGGGATCGCGAACGGCGCGGTCCGGATTGTCGATGAGAATCGGAAAGCGTTGCGGTTGGTTCAGGAGTATCGGGATCAGCAACTGGACTGGGACGCGCTCTCGGAAGAGCGTCGGGAATGGATCCGTCGCATCTCG
>JAKSBG010000120.1 GCA_022361255.1 Verrucomicrobiales bacterium | reverse complement strand
CTCCGTGACCCGCACCGGTTCCGACCACGTCTTCCCCTCGTCATTCGACCGGCGAAGCACCACGTCGAGATCGGACTTCGAATTTTTCTCGAGATAGAAAAGAAGAATCTCGCCGGTGCCAATCCGGAGGAAGCTGGCCGACATGACGTTCTCCTGTCCCGTGTTTTCAACAAGGGTCCATTTTTCTCCCCAGGTTTTTCCCCCGTCCTTCGAAACCTTTGCGGAAATCCGGCCGGCAGAATCGTCGCGGTTTCCCCCGTAAAATTCGGACCACGCGGCGAGAAGACTGCCATCCTTCAATACGATCAGATCGCCCTCGGTATTTCTCGGACTTTCCCCGGTGGCGGGAGCGATCACAGAGGCGAACTCCTCCCCTGAAAGAGGGAAAGCCGGAAGGAGAAAAAAAGCATAGAGCAGGATTCTCATCGGGATATTGAATCACCCAAATCCTGAATTCGCGACTCCCGAAAGGACGGCAACCCGCCATGCCGAATCCGGCGTCCGGTATTGCACGATTGCTTCCTCCGCGATACAAAAACCGCATGTCCATGAAAACCACACTTTTACTACTGCCCCTTTTCGCAGCTGCTTCGCTGTCTGCTGAAGAACCTTTTGATACAAAGAAACTCTCGAAGATATTCAACGGGAAAAACCTGCAGGGCTGGCACGGGAACAACCCCCACACCACCGACCGCGCCAAGGAGGGAAATTACAAATCGCTCAAGGCTCAGCAGGCTGAGTTCCTCGAACACTGGAAAGTGGAGGACGGCGCACTCGTAAATGATGGACACGGTCCTTACGCAACCACAAACCGCGAGTACGGTGACATCGAATTTACGGTTGATTACAAAACAGTCCCCAAGGCGGACTCAGGCATTTACCTCCGGGGAACCCCGCAGGTTCAAATCTGGGATCACACCAACGAAGACGCATTTAAGCACGGAGCGGACAAAGGCTCCGGCGGTCTCTGGAACAACAATGCGGGCAACCCCGGCAAAGACCCTCTTGCGCTGGCAGACAAGCCCTTCGGCGAATGGAATCAGTTTCACATCCGCCAGCTCGGGGCACGCACCTGGGTGTGGCTGAACGGAAAACTCGTCGTCGACAACGCGATCATGGATCACTACTGGGATCGCGACGTCCCCCTCCCTGCCCGTGGCCCGATTCATCTGCAAACACACGGCGGCGAAATCAGTTGGAAAAATATTGCCGTTCGCGAAATTGACGGAGCCGAGGCAAACAAAATTCTCCGCGGCAGCGACGAAGGATTCACCTCCATCTTCAACGGCAAAGACCTGACCGGATGGGCCGGCCCGCTTGAAAACTACGAAGTGGTCGATGGAGCGATCGCCTGCAAAGAAGGCAAAGGTGGAACGCTTTACCACGAGGACGTGTTATCCGACTTCATCGTTCGCCTGGAGTTCAAAGTTCCGGAAAATGGAAACAACGGTCTCGCGATCCGCTACCCCGGAAAAGGGAATGCGGCCTACGACGCCATGTGCGAGCTGCAAGTTCTCGACAATACCGGTTCAAAATATGCAACGCTGGATCCCCGCCAGTATCATGGAGGTGCTTACGGAATCGCCGCTGCCCACGTCGGCTACCAGCGCCCCGTCGGAGAATGGAACTACCAGGAAGTGACCGTAGTCGGCTCCACTGTAAAAGTGGAACTGAACGGCACCGTCATTCTTGACCAGGACCTCTCCGAAATCGATCCCGCGACCTTCATGGCCGGAAAAGAACATCCCGGACTCGGCCTGACAGAAGGACACTTCGGCT
Source organism: Verrucomicrobiales bacterium (assembly GCA_022361255.1). Classification (GTDB taxonomy): domain Bacteria; phylum Verrucomicrobiota; class Verrucomicrobiia; order Verrucomicrobiales; family DEV007; genus Arctic95D-9. The sequence goes on along the minus strand of JAKSBG010000120.1, from coordinate 22,536 downwards.
TCGCCGGTCACAACGATCCTGTTCAATTCCGGAACATTGCGATCAAGAAGCTTAAGTAGGCACATTCCTTCCCGGCTTCTTCATTCAGGCATTCCCGCTCCACGATGGTATTTTTGTCAGGCATCCGGCCGGTGCCTGACAGGAAGCGGAACTATCTCTCGAAGGAGAAAGGGAGTGCCTGCTTTTTTCCCGCTGACTCCGCCGCAGCTTCCATCACTGCGACAGCTCTCGCGGCTTCGAAAGGAGTGATGACATCGACAGGCTTTCCTTCGCGAATGCAATCGGCGAAGCAGGCAAGCTCGTTGGGCAAAGCTCCGATCACAGTATCCCGCTGGACTGGCCAGTAGACGGTATCAGGCCTGGTTTCCAGTCCGCTTGCCTCGACGATCGAAACGCCCGTGTTTGCACAATCGATTTCGATCTTTCCTTCCGTGCCAATGATTTCCATTTTGGCATCGATCGTCGTTGCCACCTTCTCCGGGAGGCACCAAACGGTCTCCACAACGCCGACCGCGTCATCGCCGAAGCTCAACATGGCCCAGCCCAATTCGGGATACTCAAAACCGCCGAATTTTATGTTCTTTGCGTAGACCTCGTCAGGCGCCCGGTTCAGGAACCACATCATGATGTCGGCATCATGAATCCCGTCCCCCATCAGGGGGGAAATCTTATCAAGGCGAATACTCCCCGGAGCTTTCGGCAAATTTCTCTTTGCATGCATCGAGACAATCTGCCCGATGCGTCCGTCATCAATTGCCTTTTTCGCCGCTGTCACCCTCGGGTCAAACCGGCAGACATGGCCAACCATGAGGAGCCCCCCGGCCTTGTCGGCGACCTTCAGCAGCTCCTCGCACTGGGCACGGCTCTCTGCCATCGGCTTTTCGAGAAACACATGCTTGCCCGCCTCGAGTGCCGCCTTCGCGATCGCGAAGTGCTCTTTCCAATGCGTCGTAATGCTCACGGCATCAATGTCAGGATCCTCGAGAACGCTTTCGAAATCCCTTTCGGCTCGCGCATCCGGAAACTCCGTTGCCGCTTCGGCAAGTCGATCCGGATTCCGGTTTACCATCGCAGCAAGCTCGCTGCCCGGAAGCTGATCCAGAATCCGGGCATGAATTTTCCCAAACCTGCCGATTCCGATCACGGCCCATTTTAGTATCTTCATATCGCGATAACAATCGACGGGAATCGCATTTTCGCCAAAAGCTATCCCCTGCGCTCTCCTCTACATCCCGGTGTCCCGCATGACCCGCAGGACATTACCTCCAATTATCTTCCGGATCTCTTCATCAGAGTATCCCCTCTGCACCAGGCCCACGGTGAAGAGAGGCCAATTGGTCCATGCCACGCTGTCAGCCATGTGGGGAGTTGTTACAAAGTCATCATTGGGCCAGAGTGACCGGAACTCGGCCCTGCGCTTCCTCCCCAGTCCGGCAATCGCAGCTTTTTTTCTTTCATCGGAACTGTTTCGGGAATTGTAGGCGACATCCGTCCCGATCGCGACATGGTCGACCCCGAATTTCTTTGCGACATAGTCGATGTGATCGAGCAGAGCCCCGATATCCCCCGCCCCGCGAAGGTAGCGCGGAATGCAACAGATCCCGACGAATCCACCGGTGTCAGCAATCGCCTTGATCACCTCGTCCGGTTTGCTGCGGATGTGGGGAAAAATGCCCCCGGCAACAGAATGGCTCGCCACGTAGGGTTTCTCAGAAATTTTAGCTCCCTCGAGACTGGTCTTCCACCCCGAGTGCGCACAGTCAGGAATGACACCCACCCGGTTCATTTCGCGGATCACTTCCTCCCCGAAATCACTGAGTCCCGCGTCCGTTTTCTCTCCACACCCATCGCCAATCATATTCCGGCGCTGATAAGTCAGGTGCATCATTCGAATACCGAGATGATAAAAGACTTTCAAATAGCGAAGCTCGTCGGGTATCGACACCCATTGTTGCGTCAAAGGAACGCCGTTCCCGGTAAAAAGGAGGCAATGTCTCCCCGCCTTTTTCGCCGCTTCGACCCCTTCGGCAGTCACCTCTTTTGACACAAACTCCGGCATCATGTCTGTCGCAAAGGTGAACCGGGAAAGTCGCTTGATCAGTCTGAGCGGATCCTGCCCTTCTTCACCTGCATTTTGGAAGATACAAGTCACCCCCGACGCAGCCCATGCCGCCTCGTATTCCGCGCGCTCCGTTTCGTCAGTCACGTAGCGGGTCATGGTCATTTCCTCGCGAAGGTCTTTGATCTCAATATCCGAAGCTCCCGCCATCGCTGCCGCTTTCATCGCATCGCCGTCAATGGCAGCACGAGGGGAAAAGCCGTAGGAATCAAAAACCACGGAGTCCGCATGCAATTCGAGGCCATGCTCCAAATCGCGGTCCGTAGGTTGCAGCGTTTTCAGTGCCGCGTCCCGGCATCGTTGAATGACGGGGTTCAGACCTCCTGTCAGAGCCTGAATCCCCCCTCCTGTCCCGGTATCAGCTCGTGCCGTTCCGGATGGCAGACCGGTGGTTGCGGCCATTGCCAGAGGGACACTGCCTCGAAGTAGATCTCGTCTTTCCATACAGGCGAGATTGCAGGTTTCCTCAGGGATCAGCAACAGCCGTGACACCTGCATTGCGTCATTTCCTGTCGAAATTTCTGATCACAAAACAATCGAGAATCACCAATAGATCGAGTATCGTTACCGTTCCCAAATGGATCCCGCACAACAACAACTTGCCATCCTCCGGCAAAATCCGGCCAATTGGTCAGCCCGTGCTGAGCTTGCTGAAATCTGGCGGGAACAGGGTGTGCCGTTTGGTGACGGGGAGATTCTTGCAGGAGCCACCGGCGCTCCGGGAAACCGTGTGGAACTCCAAAAACTGCTCGATGCGTTAGGCGCTCCGCCCACAACCCCGCCCTGGGTTCGGATTTTTGACGAGTATCTGCAGTGGGCTCCGGGATGTCCTCTCGGAATGGTCGCTCTCGCGCATGCGCTTGAAGAAAGGGATCCCAACGAAGCGCTCGCACTCTACAACCGGGCTGTCGAAATCAATCCGGATGTAGCGGATCCACCGCTCGCATGCCTGCGGCAGCCCGAACCCGTGAAACCTGCTGAGATTTCTTCAGAAGAGGAACCGGGCCGCCTCATCGAAGACAACCGGTTCATATCGCTCATGGTCGCGATCGGGGCACACGTGATCCTGATTCTCGTCTTCTGTTTCTGGGGGCTGTCCTCTCCCCCGACCAAGCCGCCGTCCATCGTCGTATCGCCTCCGGCGAAAGAGAAGACCGAAACAAAAAAAGCACGCCCGAAGCAGAGTGCCCTGACGACAAACACTAAAACACAGGACATGCAAATTGTGTCCAGCCCCGCGGTCAGCGACGTCGCCCTCTCTCTCGATCTTCCAAAGTCCGACAACACACCGTTTTTCAGTGGGGACGACTTCAATCCCAGCATGAGTTTCGGCGGAAACTCCGGTGGAGCGGTTTCCTTTTTCGGATCGCAGGGGAAAACCAAAAACATGGTTTACGTAGTTGATGTGTCAGGATCCATGCGCACCGAGGGCGAAGAGGGAAAATCGCGACTTGAGCTGATGAAGCAGGAACTGAAAAGGTCAGTCAGCGCGCTGCCGTTTTCCGTAAAGTATCAGATCATCTTCTTTTCCAATACTGCCTGGTTCGCCGGGCAGACTCCGGATGGAGTGGGAGCGGGATTCAACGATTCGATCGACCCTCATTCCCTGCCCACGCGCGCACTGGTTCGGGCTACGCAAAGTCAGAAGCGCAAGACTCTCGCTCACATCGACGAAGTTTCCAGCGGTGGCGGAACCAACTGGCGGCTGCCCTTGAAGATGGCAATCAAGCTGAAGCCTGATCTGATTTACTTCATGACCGACGGCGAGATTGATTCCGATTCCGGCGAAGTCCCGGTCATCGAAGATGTCGTCAACTACAACCGCAAATCGAGTAACGCGAAAATCAACACGATCTGCCTCATGGAATTGAAGGCCTACGAAAAGCTTCAGGATCTCGCCAGCCGGACAAGAGGCACGGTGTTTCTTGTAAAGGAGGACGGGACTGTTCTTCGCGGTTTGCAGCTTGATCAGGAAAGATAGCGCCTGATCAGTTTCCGGCTCCGTCGAGAAGCCCCCGGATATATCCAAAGGCAAAAAGACGACCCAGCATCGTATAACCGGGTTCACCGTCATCCTCGCCTTCCAGCTGCGGCACATGATCCGGCCGGATCGGACCGTCAAACCCGACATCCTGTAGAGTTCGAATCGCCTCCGCCATATCCGTCGGTCCATTGTCATGAAAAGTCTCCACAAACGATTCCGGCCTACCTTTTACATCGCGAAAATGGACGTAGGCAATGTGATCGCCCAATCTCTGAATGGTATCGGGGATGCCTGCCCCCATCGTTGCAAAACTTCCCTGACAAAAACAGATCGCATTTCGTGAACTCGGCACCATCGACACGAGTCTTTCAAAGCTCTCGACCGAATTCATAATTCTGGCTTTGCCCAGAAACTCCGGTAACGGCGGGTCATCCGGGTGCATCGCGAGCGTAACTCCCGCCTCTTCCGCAACCGGAAGCAATTCTCTGAGAAACGCCTCCAGGTTTTCCCAAAGAATCGCTGCATCGATCGTGCTCTCTTCGACCTTTTGCGGAGTGATTGATTCATCGGAATGATTCAGCGACACCGCCTTTTCCGCATCCGCCAGATCAAAACCGCTAACCTTGGCCCCGCCCCGCTCCGGCGCATCCAGCGTCGTCCGCACCCAGTCGGTTCCTGCCATGAAGTTGTAGCAGAGAATGGGAATACCAAGTTCGCCCATTCGCTTGATCAGAAGCTTCATCTCTGCGAGATCCCGGCCATCGTCATCAGCACCGATTTTGATTCGCTCAATCGGTAGCGATCCCTCAATGGCATAAAGCTGCAGACCTTCTGCTTCGATTTTCTCTTTCACCGCAATCAGTTGCTCGAGATCCGGGCCCGGATAGCGGGTCACGATCCCCTCGACTCCACATTGGGAAGCCAGCCGAAGGTTTTCTTTTGAAAGCGGAGTGAGGACGGATGCCAGCTTCATGCCTGATCGATGTGATTCCGGAATTCCCTACTCCAACGATTCCCCTTCCAGGAAAACCAATAGATCGCGCAGTTCACGATCCGTCATGGTATAAACCAGACCCGGTGGCATCAATGAAACGCTGAGTTCCTCGATTCGTTCAATTTCATCCCGTGGAAACCCAACCGTGTGCCCGTTAGCATCGCGAACAAACTCTCGTGTCGAGGAACGAAGTCGGATCCCGGTAACGGAGTCTCCATTCTTGAGGTGCATCGTTCGGGGAAGAAACTCCGGTGCAATTTCCTTACCCGGCATAAGAATCGACTCCAGAAGCCAGCGTCGGGTAGCGCGTTCACCCAGCGCGGATAAGTCGGGGCCAACCACTTTACCGCGCCCTCCGTGTCGGTGACAGTTCGCACAAAGCGCCATAGAAGCGTGATGAAAAATTCTTTCCCCTGCTTCGGCGTCGCCCGCTCCCTCAAGGGCATCAAGCCGGTCCGACCAACCTTCAACATCATCCGGAGCCGGCCGTCCCTGAAAAAGATCCGCAGGGTTGGTCAGAAGATCGAGTAGTTCCGAATCCTCTTCACTGGAAACGGTTCCGGCCGAAAGTTTCTCGACCTGCTCTGCACTCAGTTCACGCCCCCGCAATGCCCGCAGCGCCTCTCTCCGAACAGCGTCACTGTCCGAACCCGCCAATCCGATCAGGTCCTCAAGATGCTCGTTCGCAACCGCACTTATTCCTGACACCGCATCTGCGCGAATGCCGGAAGGTTGCGACTCATCCTGAGCCACCTTCAAAAGAGCCGCACCTCCGCGCCCCGGCATCCCGGAGAGGACACGAACGGCTTCCCTCGCCAGCTCGCCGTCTTTTGCACCTGCCAACTTTTTGAGATGCTCAATCGTCAATTCCTTCGGCACCCTCAGGCGGGCAGCAGGATCAGATTGGGACGCGACCCGAAGGGGAGTCGGAAGCAGCCGCAACGCAAAGGTTCGAATTCGTGAGGAACTGTTTTCGTCAAGAACCCGGTTCAGCAGGAGTTCTTCGTTTCGCACACCTTTCCCGGGCTCCCCCGCGAGGGAATTGGACGCGGCAACCGCCGCCTCAAAAATTTCATACGAAATGTCAGGGTTGGAAACAATCGTCTCCACATCGGGCCGAAAGCTCTCCAACTGATCGTCGCTAATCCATCGCAGTGCTTCAAAAACAACTGCGGGATCGGGATCTTCCAGAAACGATTTCACCCACGCTGCGGGATTCTGCGCAGAAATGCGCAACGCAAGCAGGGCCTGCACCCTGTCTTCAGGAAGCCAACCGGAAACCTGTTCGCGGGTCCAATCGTTTGTCATTCCTGACAAACGCACGATAGCCGCACGGGCTAGAAACGGATCATCACTCTTCGCTTCTCGCAGCAGGTCCTCTCGGGACCATTTTTCCGGCTCGTCCCGAATGGAATCGATCTTTACGGATACCTCATTCGGCTCTTCAAGTTTCATTTTCCCCACCCAGGAAGAAGCCTTCTCCAAATCCACCTCCATTCTCCACAGCCTTCCGTAGCCGTGCACCGGATAGCGCCCGTCGACCCAATCGGTCAAATACCACACTCGTTTGCCAGCTCCCTCCTCCACCGTTTCATCTTCGGCAATGCATGTCGGGCGAAAGTAGCGGCTACCTGTTACCAACGGAATGCGAGTCCCCGCGAAACTACCACCTTCCCGATGAAGCAGATGAAAGTCTACGCGGTGATCACTCCACGAGGGAATCAACAAGCCGTTCCCGAGAGGAACCAATCCACACGGTGCTTCGCCCACCGGATGAACCATGGGCAGAGTCCCCCGCAGCTGCCCGTTCCATCCGACAAATGGATGGTGCGACTCGCTTCCGTACATTCGCTGATATCCGTAGTCGCCTCCTTGAACGATGTGCAAAAGCCGACAGGGCGGACGCTCGCCCGGATCATTATCAGAAGCAAAAATCACCCCGTCACTCCTGACACACACACCAAATGGATTCCACATTCCCCGCGCAATTCTCCTGAGCCCCTTACCGTCCGGCCGGCACCGGAACACACCACCCTCACCTATGCCGGCATAATCAACATCGTCCGCCCCTTTCAGCACCCAGCCCTTCGCATAGTTCTCCCCCAGGCCGAAGACAAGATCTCCATCGGGTGCCCAGGCCAATCCAGCGAGTCCGTTGTGCGGATAGTCCGCCTCCGTCGTCAATACAGCGAGATCCTCCTCCACGTCAGCCGTTCCGTCTCCGTCCGTATCACGGATTCTCAAAATTCGGTCGCGTTCCGCAAGGTAGACCCAACCGTCCGGGCCGAGCTCAAGATCCATCGTGTGATGGGTTTTGGCATAGAAAAGAGAGCGCTCGCCGTCCCTGCCGAAAATTAGAATCTCATCCACCTCCGGACCTTCATATTCCTCCGGCGGCATGTGCGTGTGGCATGCCACCACCCAGATACGGCCTTCATCGTCGACGTCAACACCGGTAGGAGTTGCCAGATCCGGATGGCCCGCTACCAGTTCAATTGTTATGCCCGGCTGCTCAACCCTCACTTCCGGTTCGCGCTCATCAGCATTCAAAGAGGAGATCAAAAACGGAAGAAAAAGGATTCGCAGCTTCATAACAACACGTCATGAATGACGTGCCCCTCCACATTGGTCAATCGCCTTTCTATGCCATTGTGGAAGTAGGTGAGTCTCTCGTGATCGAGTCCTAGAAGATGCAAAATGGTGGCATTGAAGTCGTAGAGAGGGTGTTTGTCCTGAATCGCTTTGCGCCCCAGTTCATCGGTGACACCATGACTGACTCCGGGCTTCACGCCGGCCCCGGTCATCCAGCAGGTGAAACCATCCGGGTTGTGATCACGTCCCTGCGCACCTTTCTGAAACATCGGCATGCGCCCGAACTCCGTGCACCAGACCACGAGCGTATCTTCCAGCATTCCCCTTTGCTTCAGGTCCCGAATCAATGCCGCAGCCGGCTGATCAAGAATCTCCGCGTGAAGGTCGTATTGCTCCTTCAGCTTGGAGTGCCCGTCCCAGTTTAATCTTCCTCCGCTCGCGTAGGCTCCGTTGAACAACTGCACAAAGCGCGTTCCTTTTTCGAGAAGCCTGCGCGCGAGAATGCAGTTTTTGGCGAAACCGGCTTTTGTCGGATTTTTCTCATCATCGGCTCCATACATTTTCAAAATGTGATCCGGCTCGGTGGAAAGGTCACTGATTTCCGGAACACTGAGTTGCATCCGCGCGGCAAGTTCATAGCTGGCAATTCTTGCAGCGAGACTACCGTCCTGCGGATTGGTCGCGAGATGACGGGCGTTCATTCTCTGCAGCAGAGATCGGGCGGCGTTGTCTTTTGACTTGGTCACGGACTTCGGGGGCGCGAGATTCCGGATCGGATTCTGCGCATTAAAGAGAGTCCCCTGAAACTCCGCGGGAAGAAATCCCGGCCCCCAGTTGTTGACGCTCGCCTGGGGAATTCCGCGGGGGTCGAGCAGGGAAACAAATGCCGGGAGATCCTGATTCGCTGAACCGAGCGCATAACTGAGCCACGCCCCCATGCTGGGGAATCCGTCCTGTACAAAGCCCGTCGACAGAAAGTTTTCGGCCGGCCCGTGCGTATTGGTTTCACTGGTGAGTGAATGGATAAAAGCGATGTCATCCGTCAATTCCGCCAGATGAGGTATCATGTCTGAAACCCATTTTCCCGTTTGCCCCCGCTGCTGAAATTCATATTGCGGACGCGCCAGATTACCAGCCGGGCCCTGAAACGTTACCGGAGGCCCGCCCTTGAGCGGCTTACCGTCCTGCTTGATCAGTTCCGGTTTGTAGTCCCAGGTCTCCAGTTGGCTCACTGCTCCGGCGCAGAAAATCACGACCACGTTTTTTGCTTTCGGTGCAAAGTGCGGCTTTCGAGCGGCAAAGGGATTTTTGGGATCAATGTCAGGGCGAATCGCTTTCTTCGAGGCGAGAAGTTGATCCGTTCCCAGCAGGCTTGTCAGCGCAATGGAACTGAGTGCAGTTGCACTGTTCGAAAGAAAGTCACGACGCCCGAGAAGGTGCCGCCCCTGGAGGGAAATGTGTTCCGCTTCGTTCATGGGAGAAAGAGAAATTCGTTGGAATTGAAAATAACCCGACACAGCGTTTCGAGACCGTGATCGCGAACAACGGCGGCTGCCTCCGTCGTTTCCGTTTCGGAAGGCTGCCGCCCAAAGGCGAGATTCCAGACGCGGGCAACTTGCGACCCCACGTCTTCGCCAGCCTCTGCCCGGGCCCGCTTCGCGAGATCGCTTGCGAGGTCAATCGTGAACTGGCTGTTGAAAAGATTCAGCGCTTGAATCGGAGTGGTCGACCGGCTGCGCTTCGGAGCGCTCTGGCCGGCATCAGGACAATCAAAAGCGCCGAAGACGCCCTCGCGCTCCATTCGCACTTTGTAGGCATAGATCATCCGGCGTCGCCCATCCGGCTTTTGATGGGACTCGATCGGTTTGAATCCGCCTGTCCCTCCGCGACTGCTGAACATGTCGTAACCCCTTCCATACATTTTTTCATCCAGCGTCCCGCTCACCGAAAGCATTCCGTCGCGAATTGCCTCCGCCTCGATTCGGCGGGAGGGAAAACGCCATAACAAACGCACATCCGCATCCTTCGCCAACCCGTCTGAGTGAACCTGATTTCCCTGCCGGTAGGTTTTCGAAAGGACAATTCGTCGATGCAATTTCTTTACCGACCATCCCGATTCGATGAACTCCGAAGCAAGCCAGTCGAGCAGCTCCGGATGCGAAGGAAGCGCGCCCAGATTTCCGAAATCATTCGCCGTGGCAACCAGCCCTGTCCCAAAATGCCACTGCCAGATCCGGTTCACCGCAACCCGGGCCGTAAGCGGGTTACCCGGATCAGCGATCCAGTTTGCGAGAGCTTTGCGCCGCTCGACATCTTTTGAGTCCTTCGGCATTTCCACCGGATCGAGAAAGGATAAGGAAGCCGGGGCCACTTCCCCTTTCGGCTGCTCCGGATCGCCCCGGTTCAGCAGCTGCATCGGTTCCGGAACGTGGGACTGCGCCGCAAAGACAAGCTGCTTGCCCCCGTTGTACGGTTTCAGCTCCTCAACCAGTGGAGCCCTCGCCGCAAGAATCTCTTTGATACGCGGATGTTCGGATTTCGCAAAATCATCGAGTTGATACAAATCCGCCTTCGCCCGCTTCCGGTCGAATGGCATCCGGTTCGAAGCATCGGCCACCTTTTCCCATTTGCCCGGTTCCGTCTCCACTTCGATCACGTAGTCCGAGGCGAGCCGGTCAGGATATTTCCCGGTACGGTCCCGTCCCCAGACAATCTGATGGATTTCCTTCGGCTCCGGAAAAACCAGCTCAAGCGATCCACCGCCTTTTTCCCGGGAGCGCCAGCAGCTTTCGTTTCCGTAGACCCCGTCGTTGGCAGATTCCGGCTTTCCACCCTTCGAGACGACCTCAGCCGACAGCGCCACATTTTGCCCCTCCCGATTATAAACCTCGAATTCATCGATGAAAGGCTCGTGCTTGTTTTCATCGATTGTCGCCTTCACCACAAAGCGAACTTTGGTGGCAGTAACCGGAGGAAACTTCTCCACGTTTGCACGGGCACTGACCGGTGCACGGACACCTTTGCCGAGAGCGGGCAGCAGATGTTCCGCCAGTTCCAACTCGAGAGGAACCAGCTTCTTCCGGATTCCCGCAACAATGGAATCCACCTCCGGATTCACGATCTGCCGGTCTCCGTACCGAACTCCCGCGAAGAAAGCCTGCATCGAATAGTAGTCCTTCGCCGGGATCGGATCGAATTTGTGATCGTGACAACGCGCGCACCCGAGACTGAGTCCAAGAAAGGCCTCGCCCGTGTTGATCACAATCTCCCCGAGTTCGTCCTGCCTCGCCAACCGAATCGATTCCTCATCTTTTCCGATCTGTCCCGGAAGCAGTGCTGCCGCCGTCACAAGAAAACCGGTTGCTTCCACTTTCCCGTAAGCGTCTCCCGCAATTTGTTCGCGAATGAATTGATCCCAGGGAGTGTCGGTGTTGAATGCATTGATCACATAGTCCCGATAAGGCCAGGCAAACGCGCGCTCCGTGTTCACTTCGAAACCGTGAGTGTCTGCATAGCGAACGACATCCAGCCAATGCTGCGCCCATCGTTCCCCGTAGTGCTTCGACCCTAACAAACGCTCCACCACCTTCTCAAAAGCACTGCCGGAATCATCCGACAGAAAGGTCTGCAATTCTTCCGGCGTCGGAGGCAATCCGGTAAGGTCAAGCGTGACCCGTCGCAGCCAGATTCTTCGCTCAGCTTCCGGCGACCGGCTCAGGCCCGATTCCTTCAATTTTTCATCAATGAAAGCATCAATCGAATGGTCGCCTGGAGGAACGGCCAGGGGCTTAAATGACCAATGATCACTGGTGTCTTCCAACTCGACCAGGTCAACGCCGTCCGGCCAGACCGCCCCTTCATTTACCCAGCGGGTCAAAATCTCGATCTCCTCTCTGGAAAGCGGTTCCCGGTCCGATCCCGGCGGCGGCATGATTTCGTCCTCCACATCTGTCACCAGAAACTGAATCAGAGGACTCTCGTCCGCTTTTCCGGGAATAATGTCAGGACCATGATTGTCCCCGCCGATGAAAGCAGCCTTTTTCACATCCAGCCGCAAACCCGATTTCTGCTTTTTCTCCGAATGGCACTCGTAGCAGTGCTTCTGAAAAATCGGACGCACATCCTTCACAAAATCGACTGCCGACGATTCCACCGACAGAAAAATCGTCCCGCCGAGCAAGAGAAAAACCTCACGAACATTCATTTCTTCAATCTTCAACGATAGGGGTTCCCGGATTCAAACAGCTCGCGAATTTCTTCGTCGGAAAACGCGCGTCCCATCAGGATCATTTCATCGATCCGGCCACTCAGCTTCCGGTCCCGTGTATCCCAGTTCCCGATCTGCATCGATCCCAAACGGGCCGGATGAGCGGTCTTCTGTCGTGTCTCCTTGTCAAAAGTCCCATTCAAATAAAAGCGAACCCGCTTCTCCTCCGAGTCATAAACCGTCGCCAGATGCACCCATCGGCCGCGCTCGGGCAGGACCGGAATACTCGAGTCGGGATACCCATGCGCTTCCTCCGCATCGGGCGCGAGCGTGTTCCCCCGCAAGGCGAGTCGCATCGTCGTGTTGCCCGTGATCATCCAGTGAACCTGCCCCGGATTGCTCTCGCTCCACCCGTCGGTGTGAAGCAGGGATTGATACGGTGCTCCAAGCCGGTCCAGCCGGACCCAGGCTGCGAGAGTCAGTTGGTCGAATGCCTGCCCCGTTCCGAGATCCAGTTCCATCCGGTCGCCGACATTCACAAACTCCGGAGCACGGGAGCCTGGCCAGCGCCCCTGAACCATTCGGTAATCCCCTGTCGGTTCGGAAGACTCGAAATCCACAACTCCGATGACTTCAGGATCCTCGCGCAGTTTTCGGAGAATCTCGTCGGAGCGTTCCCTCTGACCCGCCGTCAGGCCCGCCGTCAAAGAAGGCATTTCATCGGGATGAATAAAAGCAGCGGAACGCAACTCACGCGCCTCTTTCCCCAGCTGAACCGCATCACCACCCAACAGACTTTTTCCTCCGGCTTTTGCACCGCCCCTCCGCGCAATCACCTCCCCCTCAAAAACGTGAATTTCGGAGGTGCCGGAATCCGGAACATCGACACCGAATTTTGTGCCGAGATCCACCGCATCACCGTCCGGAGTGACCACGGTGAATCCTTTCGCCGCAGGCGGAACATCAGCGGCAAGACGCCCGCGCGTCAGGTCGAGGCGCTGACCGTTTACAAAGCGGAACGAAGCGGGTGCCTCAATCACAATCCGCGCCCCGCGAGCCGTCCGCAGTTCGATCGCACCTGCCGCAATTTCGTGGACCTTCCCCTGCAGCGTTTCCCCTTCCTGAAGTTCGGAAACGCCCACCACTTTCTCCACCGTAGCGTATCCGCTTTGCCGCATCGACACTGTCCAGAATGCAATTCCTAACAAAACCGCAATGCTCGCGGCGAGTTTCAGCATTCCGGAAGGAAACCGCGACATCCGCTTCACTCTCTCAGAGCTGGCCTTTTGTTCCGGAGCCTCCCAGCCAGCAGCACACGCGGCCATTGCCGAATCAAGATTGAGCCACTCCGAAAATTCGTGACGGGCTGACTCATCTCCGGACAGCAGCTCATTCAGACTCGCCATCCCGTCGTGAGAAATGGAGCCATCCAGATAGGCATTGATCAGTGTTTCCCATTCTTTCCGCTCTTTCATGCCTTGCCCCCTTCCCGTGAAATCTCTGCACGGATGCAGTCCAGAAGTGACTTTCTCATCCGGTAAAGCCACTGGTAAAAACCCGGAACAGTGCGCCCGCTTGAAGTGGCGATTTCCTGAATCTTCGAATCCTGTTGATACGCGCTCATCAACAGTTCCCGTTGATCCGGTTCCACCTTTGCCATGCAGAATTCCAGAGCCTCGCGCTGCCGGTCGAGCTTCCGGTCAAGCCCGGCAGATTCATCCGCTAACAGATCCACCACTTTTTCATCGAGCACGATGCGATCCCGTCCTTTGTCCCGCAGCCACCCCAGCACTTCGAAGCGAACCACGCCATAAGCCCAGGCACGAAAATCGCCGTCCTCCCGAAACGTTTCGAATTTCTCCCAGAGAACAATCGAGACCTCCTGCATGATATCATCCGCATCCGCCCGGGAAGGAACGAGCCGGCGCACGAACGCCCGAATCGCCGGTTCATGCGACGTAAACAGTCGCAGAAACGGTCGGTGCAGGTCTTTTTCCGATGATGACATAAGCTTTCATCCTTTATCTCCGGAAAAGAGAAATTTTTAACGAACTTTTTTCGAAAAATTGACGCAACCCTGTTCGCCTGGGCATTCAACCCTGTTCACACCCTGACTCTACCCTGTTGGGTCGCCCCCGCTTGTCTCCTTGAAGTCGCCATTGTCAGGCTCACACACGGTAAGTCAGACTGTGATCATGAAATCCGTTATTGTCACAGTCCTGATTCTTCTCACGACGGGGATGAAAGGAGCGGACTCAATCGAGCTTGCCACTTTCTCTGCAGATGTCACGCCGCCATTGGGTTCTCCGCTCTGCTTCGGCGCGATATCGCCGGCAAAGGAGATCGAGGAACCTCTCACGGCAAGAGGCATTGTCATTCTCGGCCCTGACAAACCCATCGTTCTTTGCGTCGCGGATTTTGTCGTGCTTTCAAATGACAGTCACGATGAATGGCGAAAAGCGCTCGCAAAAGCAGCCGGCACGACACCTGACCGGGTTGCCATGCACGTGATTCATAATCACGATGCCCCCGGCTATGACGCTGGAGCCTCCCGGCTCCTGGATGAACAGAAGCTGGTCGGAATCATTTCGCGGAAAGAAATTCACGACAAAGCAGTATCGGACACAGCAATGGCGCTACAGGAATCCCTTCCGAACGCTCAAGCTGTCACCCACGTCGGAACCGGTTCTGCAGGGGTGGAGAATTTTGCATCGAACCGCCGTATCATCGGAGAAAATGGCAAACTGGCTCTCGCGCGGATGAGTTCCTGCCGAAACGATGAGGCCATTTCAAAACCCGTCGGAACGATTGATCCGGATCTCGACCTCATCTCGTTCTGGAACGGCGATTCGCCCATTGCGGCTCTCACCTTCTACGCTTCCCATCCACAAAGCTACTACGGACGCGGCGGCGTCACCCCCGATACCGTCGGCCTGGCACGGAACCGGCGCACCGAAGAAACCGGCGCCATCCACATTCATTTCGACGGAGCCGGAGGAAACATCGCTGCAGGAAAATTCAACGACGGTTCCCCTGCCGCCCGGAAAGAACTGACCACCCGAATCCACGAAGGCATGAAATCCGCCTGGGAAAACCAGACGCGGACCGGAATCACCGCAAAATCCCTCTCCTGGTCTACCCTTCCCGTCGCCCTCCCCTGGCATGAGAAATATACCGAGGAAGCGCTTTTTGATGAGCTCTCATCGCCGGAAACCGACACCAGAACCCGGGTCCGCGCCGCCCGCGATCTCGTCTACCTGCGCAGAAGAAAGGCAGGGAAATTGATCGACCTGCAATCTCTCAGAATTGGCAAGTCACAGGCCCTGTTCTTTCCGGGAGAGCTTTTCGTCGAATACCAACTCGCTGCGAAAGCGGTCCATCCGGAACGCTTCGTGACCGTTGCCGCCTACGGCGACGGAGGGCCCGGATATATCGGAACAGAGCTTTCCTATTCACAGGGTGGGTATGAAGTGGGCCGAGTTTCGAGAACCGCCCCGAAGGTGGAAGCAGTTCTGATGGCGGCGATCCAGGAGTTACTGGCCCCCGGGACACCAAAGTAGCCGCGTTCGCAAGAACGTGGCCCCGGCCCCATCGACCACCGCATTTACGGAATTTCTTACTCTTGTCGCATCGTTCCTGATCTCTTATTTCCCCGGTAATGAAGCAGCTTCTTTTCCTGCCCTCTTTTCTAATTCTCACCGCCATGTCCCTTCTCGCTGATTCTCATGAGCCGATCAAAGGATATCCCGAATCCGTGCGGGAAATTCACTATCCGGTTCCGGAGGACAACTCCGAACAACCGGCACTTTTCTGGAAGCCGGAAGGGGACAAAAAAGCGCCTTTGCTGGTCGCGATGCACACCTGGTCAGGAGACTACAAACAGGCTGGTGGCGAAGCCAAGTATGCCGAATGGTGTCTGCAAAATGACTGGATTTTCGTTCATCCCAACTTCCGGGGAAGAAACAGCACTCCGGAGGCACTGGGCTCGGATCTCGTCATCGCGGACATTCGCGCAGTGGTCGAATGGGCGAAGAAAAATGCAGCCGTCGACGAATCGCGGATCTATGCCATCGGCGTTTCCGGAGGCGGCCACGCCACGCAGTTGCTTGCCGGACGCATGCCGGACGCCTGGGCCGGCATCTCATCGTGGTGCGGCATTTCGGATATCGCTGCGTGGCACCGCCAAACCTCCGACTCGAAATTCGAAAGGTATGCCGAACACATCGAAAAAGCACTGGGAGGCCCGCCCGCAGCAGGAACGCCGGAGCTGCAGGATGCGATGCACCGCTCCCCTCTAACATGGCTCAAAAACGCATCTACCGTTCCGCTCGACATCAATCACGGGGTCAAAGACGGGCGAACCGGAAGCGTCCCTTTCTCCCATTCGCTCCACGCCTGGAATGAAGTTGTTCCGCAAAATGAGGAACTGTCGGAAAAAATCATCGACGAATTTTACGAAACACAGAAATCTCCCGGGGCCGCCCCGGCGGCAGACCCGCTCTACGGAAAAAGACAACCCGTTTTTCGTCGCACGCATAAAAACACCCGCATCACCATTTTCGACGGCGGGCACGAGATCATTCACCTCGCCGCGCTCAACTGGCTTGCGGCACAGAGAAAAGGGCAACCCGTAAACTGGAACCCTCCCAAATTTGCCGATCTGGAAACGACTGATCTCGATACCGAAAGTGGAAAGTAGCGATGAGAGCTTTTTTCTTTCTCACCATTCTGGTCGCTCTGGCCGCACCTGCAGTTTCCGAAGACGAGGTTTTCCCCGGCACCTATCGACTGATCCTCCCCGAATCGATTCCGGTCCTGACAGAACTCGAAACCAACATCTATCTGGATAGCACCTTTCTCGCGCTGAACCCTGACAATCTGCTCGCCGATGTGACCGCGCGGCGGGGCCATCATCAGGAAGATCGCTGGACCTGGAAGCCCTCGGCAGATCCGGGAAAGAATAACATCGGAGCGCACCGACTGACGATCGAACTGCGCGATCAGGCAAACAGGATTACGGGACGGGCCGTCACGACGCTGAAAGTTCGTTCGCGGAAAGTCCCTTCCGGTTACAACCCGAAATCACTTCTAATTATCGGAGACAGCCTGACAAACGCATCCATCTACTCCGGACGGATTGCGGAACTGGCAAATGAGGATCAGTTACCGCTCACGCTTATCGGAACCCGTGGCCCCGGCGCGGAAGCACAGGAATCCGGCGGTGACGGATCGGGAAACCGGCACGAGGGATACGGCGGTTGGACCGCGCATCGATTCGCCACCCATCACACCGGCATCGCCCGGGGGGGAGAATACAGGAAATGCGGCAGCCCCTTTGTCTACAAAGACGGGGACTCTCAACCAGTGCTGGACTTCGCGCGCTACTGCGATGAATTCAACAGCGGGAAAGCACCCGATTTCGTCACCATTCTGCTTGGATGCAATGATACCTTTCACGGCACCGACGAAACAATTGATGAAAAAATCGACGTCATGTTTGAGCACTACGAGACGCTCCTGACAATGATACACGACTTGAATCCGGAAACGAAAATCGGTGCCGTCCTGCCCATGCCCCCCTCCGCTTCCCAGGACGCATTTGGAGCAAATTACGGAGCCGGTCAAACGCGTTGGCAGTACCGTCGCAACCAACACCGCGTGTTGGAGCGGATGACCGAATCCTTCGGCGGGAGAGAACCGGAGAACGTCTTTCTCGTCCCCGCGTGGCTGAACCTGGACCCGGTTTACGGCTTTCCGTCAACGGAGAAAAAGGTGAATGCCAGGAGCGAAGAAACGACAATTCGCCCGAACAACGGAGTTCACCCTTCAGCAGTAGGCTACCGCCAGATGGGCGATGCTATCTACGCGTGGCTGCGGTCGTTCGACTGAACCTCACGCCCGATACCTGGCGGCGGGAAAAGTCGATTCAACAGGGTCGAGTCGAGCATCCAACTCTGTTGAGAGCATGACCTGACCCTGTTGACTCAGGGCGCGGCGGGAACGATCACGAGCTGGTTGTTCTCGATCTTTATCTCTTCCAGCTTTTCGAGGACTTTCCTCATATCCGGATCGGAGTTTTGATTCTGGAGAAGATTCTCCGTCTTCAACGAATCGATAAAAATCTGCGGAATCGGTGCATCACCAGCCGCAATATCCTGAATGAAAACCGCCGGCTGACCACCGATGGTTGTAACTTCCACGGTAATCGCCCCGTTGAAATATTTCCCCTTCACTTTGTCGGCAATGAATCCGGGAAAGGGAATACCCATGGCATCGATATCGAAGCTCGATTGCACGGTCAGTTGATCATTCTCGATCGAAGCGACAGCCGACTTCGCGAGAGCGGAGAACTTCGGGTGCCCTGAGAAGAGGGCATTGATATCAGATTCCGACAGAACCAGCGGCTGCCCACCGTTTCCGGCGGACACATCTGCAACGAACTGATCGAATCGCGTCGTTGCATCGCTCACCTGCTGTTCGGAAAGAACCGGCATTTCAATCCGAACCGGTTCCTCCGATGTGTATTTGTCCGCAAATTCACCGACAGTTTTCTTGCCCCACGCCATCGCACCGATCACTGCGACAACACTGATAACGAGGACGGCGAGACAACCGAACCCGCAGCATGCTGCTGTCTTTTTTCCTGAATTCGATTCAGGAGCGGGGCCGGTTCCGGGGACGTGATTTCCGTTCATAGCAAAATAGGTAGCGGTTCCAGTGTACGCTGCGTCAGCCGGTCTTCAACAACTTCGGGGAGAGTAATTCCAGAAGGAGGCCATCCCCCTGATCGACGGTTCCCCAGTGCTCGACATCCAGTTCGATTCGCGCAACGGCAAGGGTGGGAAAACGGTCCACGGATGTGCCGCCCGCGATCATTTCCACCGCGTCGTGCATACCGGGATTGTGACCGAAGAGAAGTGCTGTCTCACAGCCTTCATCAAGCTGCTGCACGATCCGGAGAATCGTCCGCGGCGAGGCAAGGTAAAGATCCTTTTCCTCGCGGATCCGGGAATCAGGGAAGCCGAGTCCTTCAGCGATCATTCCAGCAGTGGTTCGTGCGCGAAGAGCTGTGCTGGAGACAATCGTGTCAGGTCGCACGCCCCGCTGGGCCAGGGCCGCGGCCATCCGTGGGGCGTCGCCTTCCCCGCGATCATTGAGAGGGCGGTCGTGATCACTGCGACCGGGAAAATCCCAGCTCGATTTGGCGTGGCGGATCAGAAGAAGGTTTTTCATGATGGTAAGATGAACCCGAACCATGTCCCCTGTCCATGTCATTTCCTTGTCTTGACAGACTCGCAGGAACTACCGATTTTCGGTAACGCAAAACTACCACCATGATTCGACTTCTTTCTGCCACCTTTCTTCTTTCGCTTCTCGCAATCCCCGGCGCCCGGGCCGACAACTGGCCGAACTGGCGCGGCCCCTACTTCAATGGCTCTTCGCAGGAAAAAGGGTTCCCTGCCGAATTTTCGAAAACGGACGGAGTCGCGTGGCAGACGCAGCTCCCGGGGGAGGGAGCCTCCACTCCGGTCGTCTGGGACGACGCTGTCTTTCTCACCTCCATCGACGCGGAAGAGGATGGCATTCTCGCGATTCGAGTGAGCGCAAAGTCCGGCGACATTGTCTGGGCGAAAAAATTCGGAGAAGGGATCCGGCACGACGAGCGAAGCACCTTCGCGGGAAGCTCACCGGTGACAGACGGGAAGCTGGTGTATTTCCTGAGCGGGGCCGGCGATCTCGCAGCCTACGACTTTGACGGCAAGCAGATCTGGTATCGCAATATCGAAAAAGACTACGGTCAGTTCGCCTTCCAGTGGACTTTTTCCAGCTCCCCGCAGCTGTACGAAGGAACGCTTTATCTCCAGGTTTTGCAGCGCGATGAAAAAGTGAACGGACGCGGCGCAGATGAGCCGATTGAATCCTATCTTCTCGCAATGGATCCCGCCACTGGCGCCACAAAGTGGAAACACGTTCGCCCAAGCGAAGCAGTCATGGAATCCCGGGAAGCATTCTCCACTCCCATCCCCGTGCTGCACGACGGCCGCGCTGAAATTGTGATCACGGGTGGGGATTCCATCTCCGGTCACGATCCGGCAACGGGGAAAGAGTTCTGGCGCTGGGGCACCTACAATCCGGAGCGTATCGGTCACTGGCGTCTCGTCCCTTCACCCGTCTACGGTGAGGGAACATTCCTCGTCTGTGCACCGAAAGGGTCACCCATTTATGCCATCGAAGCAGGAGGGAACGGCAATCTTCTCGGCACTTCTAACATTTGGACAACAGAAGGGAAGGAATACACCGCCGACGTTCCCACCCCGCTGTTCTACGACGGTTTTTTCTATGTCCTGAATGGCCGGAACAAGTTTCTCTCCTGCCTGCATCCCGGTAGCGGAAAAGTCGTCTGGAGTCAGCAGATCAACGGGAAGGTCAAGCTGGAGGCATCCCCCACCGGCGTCGACGGGAAAATCTACATCATCAGCCACCTCGGTGAGGTGTTCGTTTACAGCGCCGGCCCGGATGGAGGTCAATTGCTGAACTCGACCACCTTCGGCCAGTCACAAAGCGTCAACATCCGAGCTTCCATCGTTCCAGCGAACGGCACACTGTTCATCCGCACGGACGACCAGCTCTACGCCATACGGAAGTAGCATCTCTACTGCCCCAACAGGGCTACCGCCTTGTCACGCATCCGGCGCATCGACCACTCCGTGGTGCGTGACTCCAGATCCGACATCGGAACCCAGGCGAGATCGTGTGATTCCTCTGACACGATATAGGTCTCGCTGTCGGTTTGCCGGAGAAGGAATCTGATGTCGTAGTGGAAATGCGAAGGTTCGTCTTTGCGCGCGGGAATACCGTGCACGTCGATGTCGAAAATTTGATCACTCACGACTTCGAGACGGGAGAGGCCGGACTCCTCTTTCGCCTCTGTTTTGGCGACCGAGAGAACATCGGCCTCACCGTCGGCATGCCCTCCGAGCTGAAGCCAGATGCCCAGTTTCCGGTGGTGTGTCAGGAGCGTTTTCGTTCCCGTTGAATCAACAATCCAGGCGGATCCGGTGATGTGACCTTTCTTCAGGCTCCGCTCAAAGCAGTCGGGATGTCTTTCGACAAAATCGATCACGCGACGCGCTGTGTCGGCTTCGTCAGGGTGGCTTTCAAGATAACGCTGGAGCAGTTCGAGTAGCGGTTTCCGGTGCATAGAAAACGCACATGTTGCCCTCGAACGGCGGGCTTGCAAGTGCCTCCGCGAAACAGGAGCCGGATTACTTGAAGTAGCGCTTCAGAACGGCCTTTTCGTTGGGAAGAAGTGACTCGCGCCAGACAGCCTCGCCACCTTTCCCCTCGGAAGCAACCGCGCCTCCGGAAGTGGAGCGTGCTTTTTTCTCCTCGTCATCGTGCTCGGTTTCTCCAATCGCGAGAAGGTCCCCCATCGCAGCGCGGGAACGGTCTTCATTCGCCACTCCTTCAATCTGATTCGTTTTCAGATCATTTTCGTCACCGTAGAAAAGAGGGGCATCTCCACGTCCGCGACTGATATCACCCCGTCCGGGCTGACGCCCCGGGCGGTTTTCCCCCATCATCTCCCCCGGCTCCAGAGAAGGCAATCCTTCCAGCGAACCGAGCGCCTGTGATCCCTGTTGCAGCTGTTTCTGAAGCTGCTGCATTTGTTCGGAAGAGAGATTTTTCATTGCCTCCTGTCCCAGCTGGGAAGGGTCAATCTCGCCGATTTGCTTCGCGAGCTTTTCGTTCATCTTCATGCCGTTTGCTTCGAGCCCTTTCATTGCCTCCTCCATTTCCCGCATCAGCATTTCTTTACCCTCTTCGGACATTTCCGTGGAGAAACTACGCAGGGCCTCGAGATCCCGGTCGAGCGTTTCCATGTCATCTTTCATTTCACGAAGGTCCCTCCCGAGCGTTTCCTTCAGCGTGTCGGTTGCCTCCATACTCGCGTGAGAAAACCATTCCTCCTCCGGCTGCTCCTGCAATTCTTCGAGCCGCTCTTCGACTTCGCGGAGGCTTTCCGGGTCGATCAATTCTTCCTCTTCGAGAGTATCGATCCACTCCTCCATTTGCTCCCACGGCTCGGGCTCATTCACGATTAACGGCTCTTCTGTTTTCAGCTCGGGAAGGGGTACGAACCAGGCCACTGCGACAACTACCGAAGCGAGAAGCACCGGGAGCAGGACCATCGGCCAGGACCAGGAAGGCTTCGCATCACCATCATCGCTCCCGGAAATCTTCGGCCAGTCCCCCACTCCGGAAGCCGCCGTAACAAGGCGGTTTCGAAGGCCTAGTCGATCGTCGAGCCGCACAAGTCCGTCTCCGCGATCGATAAATTTTTTCCGTGAAACCGCCCAGGCCGCAAGCCCGAGGACCCCGATCAGAACCCCGAGAACAAGCAAGGGAACATTTCCGCTCAACAGGGGGGAACGATTGGTGCGCAATACCAGAATCGCTACGGCGAACACCACGAGCCCTACGACAAGAAGGCGGTTCAGCCAATCGAGCCACCACCCTGCATTCACGCGCCGGGCGACGGCCGCAGCGCGACTGTTCCAGTAGCGCTCGTCGCCGACCCGTAGTTGCCCGTCACTCATGTGGAAACGGTAGCGTTTTGTTCGTCCCGGCGCAAGCCT
>JAKSBG010000507.1 GCA_022361255.1 Verrucomicrobiales bacterium | reverse complement strand
GCCGCGGTCGAATTTCGCGAAGGGGTTGCGCAGCAGGGGCACAATGCTGACTCCGTCCAGATGTTGGTCAGGCCTGGCCTCGAGTCCTGCCATTTCTAGAATGGTGGGGTAGAAATCGGTGCTGACAGCAGGAACCTGGCACCTCGTTCCTGAAGCGGTGACGCCGGGCCATCTGACCACCACCGGTTCGCGAATTCCACCTTCATACATCCAACCCTTGCCGCCCCTGAGCGGGAGGTTCGATGTGGGGTGACCTTCCGAGGTCGAGGTCCCTCCGTTGTCCGACATGAAAATGATGGCGGTATTGTCCCGCAAGTTGAGCTCATCCAGTCGCTGAAGGACGCGGCCGACCGCGGTGTCGAGACTCTCGACCATGGCGGCATATACCGCATGATCCTGTCGAATGCGCACCTTTCGTTTTTCTTTCGCGTCGGGCCAGACCTGTCGCTCGCCGCCCACATCGAAACTGCCTTCTTCGTCATGAATGTTCAGTTTCAGAGCTTTGGCTTTGTATTTTTCGACAAGATGCTTTGGCGCCTGAAGCGGGGTGTGAACGCTGTAAAAAGACAAATACAAAAGAAAGGGATCCGGCGTTTTAGCTGCCTGGTTCAAAAAATCGATCGACTCGGATGCGAGGCGGCCGGTGAGGAATTCGCCTTCGGGGCCGGGCGGAAGATTCTCCACATTTTTGTAGGGGGAGAAATAGCTGCGTGGCAAGCCGTTGGATCCGCCTCCTTTGTTGATATCGAATCCCTGGTCGGTGGGAAGATGCCCGTCTCCGCCGAGATGCCATTTCCCGGCAAAAAAGGTTTGGTAGCCATTTTCCTTCAGCGCCTCAGCAATCGTGACCTCCTCCGGAGCCATTACGGTTTCGAAATCGGCTGCCCCGAATGTTCCGTTTCTGCGGCCGGAAAAATAATTTGTCGTATCGGTGCGGGCCGGGTATTTCCCGGTCATGATGCTCGCACGGGTGGGGGAGCAAACCTGGCTCGCGGCGTAGAAATCGGTAAAGACCATTCCACTGGCGGCGAGGGCATCCAGATTGGGTGTTTCGTAGAAAGTTTTCCGGTTGTTGAAGCCGACATCGTTGTAGCCGAGATCGTCCGCGAGGAAAAAGATGAAATTCAATTTGTCCTTGGCCGACGACAGCGAAGTCAGGGCAAGGCAGATGACTGAGAAGTAAAGAAGGAAACGATTCATGTAAGAGCAGAAAAGGTTGTCACGTCTGAGGTGACGAACCAAGAAAAACCCGTGTTCCGGCACTCACTTCAATGCGCCGGTGAATGAGCCCATGACGCTAGGCGCCACTTTCGTTGTGCAGGTTTGCATTCCTTTCCAATCCCCATTACGCTTTCTTTCCATGTCGCGAAAAGTTCGTCTCACTCGCATGATCGGCCGCACCGGCGATGTCGCTCATGATCTCAGTAAACTGCATTTTTCCGGGTTTCAGTCGATCCAGGGCTGGGCTCCGGAAATCAATGTTTACCGCTATGATGACCGTATCGAGATCTGGGCGGACCTTGCCGGCGTCGAGAAAGCCGACATCGAAGTCGACGTTCTCCCGGACCGTGTCCGGATCGCAGGAAACCGCAAGCCTCCTATGCCGACGCGAGATGCCTCGAGTCAGTGTCGTCAGGTCCTCGCAATGGAGATCGAAAGCGGCCGCTTCGGGCGTGAGATCGTTCTTCCCGTCGAAATTGACCGCGAAAGGGTGAGCGCCCGTCAGGAAAACGGTCTGCTCTGGATCATCCTTCCCTTGGCCGAAGATTGAGACGATTCTCTCTCAACTTCTCTACTCCCCAGCTATTTTACTACTCCTTTGAATGGAAGATTTTGAACAAATGTTAAACGAGAGTTCTGGCGAAATCATCGAGATTTCGACGAGCCAACCGGATTCTGAAATGCCCGAATGGCGGAGTGATCTGCCCGAGGTGATTCCGGTGATGCCTCTTCGTGGTGTCGTACTTTTTCCCGGAACCGTCGCTCCGCTTACCGTCGAGCGACCCGCGAGCCAACAGCTTCTGGAAGAGCTTCTTCCGACGGGGCGACTTCTTGGTCTCTCAACCCAGCATGACTCGGAAGTCGATGTGCCGGGGGCGGATCAAATTCACAAGATCGGTGTGCTCGGCAATGTTCTTCGCATGATGAAGCAGGACGACGGCAATACGCTCGTGCTGATTCAGGTCGTGGAACGAATCAAGCTGAAGAAATTCGAGAGCAGCGAGCCCTATCTGCGCGCACAGTTCGAGATCCTGGAAAACAAATTTCCCAAGGACGGTGACGTGTGGCAGGCGACGCTGCGAAACCTCCGGGAATCCGCCCAGAAGTTTATCGAGACCAACCCAAACATTCCGGACGAGGCGACTCAGGCCCTCAACGGAATCGACTCACCGTCCATTCTGACTGATTTTCTTGCGACAAACCTGAGTCTCGATTTGCCGCAGAAGCAGTCACTCCTGGAAGAAACCAGGGTCGCGGAGCGAGCCGAGACGGTGCAGCAGATTCTCAATAACCAGCTTCATATCGCCGAGCTGCAGCAAAAACTTCGCGACGACGTGGAGGATGAATTTTCCGATGCCCAGCGCCGTGCCTACCTGCGGGAGCAGCTGCGGGCGATTCAGCGTGAGTTGGGAGAGGGAGACGGGGCGGACGAACAGAGCGAGGATCTTCGCGAGCGTCTCGAAGCGGCAAATTTGCCCGGGGATGTCATGGAGGCGGCCGAGAGAGAGTTGAAGCGGCTCGACATCATCCCTGCTGCAAGCCCGGAGCACTCCGTTATTGTGAGTTATCTGGAAACGGTTGCGGAGCTGCCGTGGAGTAAGCTCAGCGACGACAACGAGGACCTGAAACGGGCTCAGGAAATTCTGGATCGTGATCACTACGGCCTGGAAAAGGTCAAGCAACGCCTCATTGAGTATCTTGCAGTGAGAAAATTGAACCCGGACGGACGCGGTCCAATTCTGTGTTTGTTAGGCCCTCCGGGCGTTGGTAAAACAAGCCTCGGGCGATCAATCGCAGACGCGCTGGGACGTGAATTTGCCCGCATCAGTGTGGGGGGGATTCGTGATGAAGCGGAGATTCGAGGTCACCGGCGTACCTATATCGGCTCAATGCCGGGACGGCTTATTCAGGAAATTCGCCGAGTCGGGACACGAAACCCGGTCATCATGCTCGACGAGGTCGACAAGATCGGAAACGATTTTCGCGGTGATCCTGCCAGTGCGCTTCTCGAGGTACTGGATCCGAGACAGAATCATGAGTTTGTCGACCGCTACCTCGATGTGCCGTTTGATCTCAGTCAGGTGATTTTTATCTCTACTGCGAATACGATCCACCCGGTTCCCGCCCCGCTCCGCGACCGGATGGAGGTGATCGAACTTCCCGGATATACCGAGGAGGAAAAGCTGGAGATTGCAGGACGCTATCTCGTGAAACGCCAGCTCAAGGAAAATGGGCTCAAGGTAAAACAGTGTCGCTGGAACAAGACTGCCTTGCGGAAAGTGATCGAGGATTACACCCGGGAAGCGGGAGTTCGCAATTTAGAGCGTGAAATCGGTAGCGTCTGCCGTTCTGTCGCGGCCAGGGTCGCTCTCGATGCTTCGGTCGAAATCAAGATTACGCCCGACTATGTTGAAGAAGTTCTCGGACCTCCGAAATTTGCCCGCGAAACCAAAATGCGTGTCAGCCGCCCCGGAGTGGTCAACGGCCTTGCTTATACTACCGTTGGGGGGGAAGTCCTGAACATTGAGGCGCTCCGATACGTAGGGAAAGGGAATATAAAACTTACCGGGCAGATCGGCAACGTGATGAAAGAATCGATGCAGGCCGCCTGGAGTCTCGTGCAAAACCGGGCGGAAGAACTTGGGATTGATCATGAGGACTTCGGCAAATACGACGTCCATGTTCATGTTCCCGCAGGGGCGGTTCCGAAGGATGGTCCGTCAGCAGGGGCTGCCATGTATACTGCCCTGGCCTCTCTTTTCACCGGGAAGCGCGTTGACAAAGACATTGCCATGACCGGGGAAATCAATCTGCGCGGATCGGTTCTGCCAATCGGGGGATTGAAGGAGAAAGCGATCGGAGCGGTTCAGGCCGGAATCAAAACCGTTCTGATTCCCGAGCTGAATGCCAAAGATGTCCCCGACATTCCCGAAAGTGCGAAGAAAAAGCTCACCATCATTCCCGTCTCAACGGTCGATGAAGTGCTGGAGACTGTTCTGAAGAAGCGGTGAAGAGATTCACGTAGCGTCGAATTTTCTCCAGCTTCCCAATGCGGTAATATTTTCCGCTCCCCCGGTTCCGTACGGTTCGCACAGGAAACCACTCACTTCTTTTCCGTCTGCCAGGAGAATTTTCCCGATTCCGAGAGGGGCTCCAATCGCATTGACAAATGAGCCGAATGTCGAGGATGGCAGGCTCCACACCTCGACTTCGATTGCGGCTCCTTTTGATTCATCCCGAATCAGTCCCGGCCGCGGGGGAAAGGAATCCGTGGGGGGCAGCGCGTGCATGCGATATACAGGTGCCGTCGTAGTTGTCCGGGAAAGCCTGCCCCCTCTCGTGACGAGTTGGTGATTCAGGGGGAAACCGGAAAGGTGGGCTCCGCAGACTGCGACTTCGATGCGCTCCTCAGAGGAGCCATAGGAACCGGTTTCCCAGGTCGCGTCGTCCGATTCCGTGTTCGGCCCGTTCCGGCTGACTTGGTGGAGCTGGTCACCGGCTTTTAGTAGAAACGGGTCAAAAAATGCAGGTGCAAACAAGGTAACACCCCAGGGCATTCCGGAGGCGGGAAGCGTCCCGGCGGGTATCGCGATTGCCGAGCAATCGAGCAGGTTCATGAAGTTTGTGTAGTAACCCAGATTGGAATTGAGCTGAACAGGATCTGACTCCACTTCTGCGACGGTATACGGATTTCCCAGAGTCGGTGTCAGAATGGCGTTCACCGTTTCAAAAATTTCGTCCGCTGCCTGCTTGAGTGTTCGAAGCCGGTATTCCGCCTTAAAGGCGTCAACAGCTCGTAAATCTCGCGCCCCTCCGATGATGGCGGCGGTGACCGGGTAGATGTCTTTCTCGTTTCCCGCGAAGAAATCCTCAATTGCGGCAAGTCGCTCGGCTACCCAGGGGCCTTCGTATAGCAATCGTGCGGCTTCGAGAAAAGGCTCGAAGTCGATTTCCTCAACTTTCCACCCGAGGTTTCGGCAGTTCGCTTTCGTCTCTTCGAAACGTGCTGCGGCTTCATTGTTTCCAAAAAATTGCAGCTGAGTTGCTCGCGGAATTCCGATCACGGTCATGCCCGGACCGGGTATGGATCCCGGCAGTGTTTCCATTTTTCGGCTGTATGGATCAGACCGGTCGTATCCAGCCATTGCATCGAGTACGGTAGAGCCATCTTCGACTGTCCCGGAAAAAACGGTCACACAATCGAGGGTGCGACAGGCGGGGACGACACCGTGGCAACTGACGAGTCCTTTCGTCGGTTTGATGCCTACCAGGTCATTCAATGAGGCGGGAACCCGACCAGAGCCGGCCGTATCGGTACCGAGCGCGAAAGAAACAAGCCCCCGCGCCACCGCGACCGCAGAGCCGGAACTTGATCCGCCGGGAATGTATTCCCTGTTATGGGGGTTCGATGGAAATCCGTAGGGGGAGCGAACGCCTACCAGGCCGGTGGCGAACTGATCGAGGTTTGTTTTCCCAACAGGAATCGCTCCTGCCTCAATAAGTTTTGCAACTGCTGTAGCTGATTGGGTCGGAATGTAGGAATATTCCGGACAGCCCGCAGTGGTCGGGATCCCGGCGAGATCAATATTGTCTTTGATTGCGAAGGGAACCCCGAAAAGAGGATGTTTTTCCGGATCTTTGTCGGACAGGTTCTCCAGATACGGTGCGATCTCATCCGGCGAAAGTCGGTGGATCCAGATCTTTTCATCAGCAGCGTCACACAGAGCGATGACTTGATCGATCACTTCAGCGGGTGAGGATTTCGCCTCCCGGTAGAGTTGATTGAGTTGGGAAATGCCAGGGGACTTCATAGCTCGGTTCGCAAAATTCAGCTGGTGGGCTCGAGGTAGAGAATCGGCTCCCCCGGGAGTACTGTGGTCCCCTCTGAAGAGACCACTTTCCAAACCGTTCCACTTCGGGGCGCGGTGACGATAAATTCGGTCTTCATTGCTTCAAGGATGGCGACGCGTTCCCCTTCTTCAACGGGATCGCCATCTTCCTTGAAAATTTTCCAGACATTCGATGCGACGAAACTTTCGATTGGTTCGGCTCCATCGGGAAGATCAAGGGAGGAAACGGCAGCGGATGCAGGATCCAAATCATCCGGGATTTCGTCTTGCCCGGCCAATGCCCACCTCGCTCTTTCTTCCTCAAAAGCGGTCTGTTGTCGTAACTTGAAATTCCGAATCGACTCTCCGTTCTGTTCGAGAAACTCGTTGTATTCTGCGATCGAGAAGCGAGCCTCCTCGATCTTTGGATTGAATCGCCCCTGGAGAAAGTCACGGCGCAGTTCTGTCAATTCCGCTGTGCTTACCGGATACCACCGAATCTGGTCAAAGAAGCGAAGCAGCCACGGCTTTCCGTCCTTGAAAGAATCGGTCGAACGGTAGCGATTCCACTGTTGCACCGTTCGCCCGACGAATTGATACCCCCCTGGGCCTTCCATTCCGTAGATGCAAAGGTAGGCACCACCAATGCCGACCGCATTTTCCGGTGTCCAGGTCCTCGCGGGATTGTATTTGGTTGTTACCAGTCGATGCCGTGGGTCAAGTGGGGTGGCAACAGGGGCACCCAGATAGACATCCCCGAGACCGAGAACGAGATAGCTTGCCTCGTAGACGATTCGATGAACGTCATCGATCGATTCCAGACCATTGATCCTCCTGATAAACTCAATGTTGCTGGGGCACCACGGAGCATCGGGACGAACCGACTGCGTATATTTGTCGATTGCTTCCTGCGTCGATGGGTCATCCCAGGAAAGCGGAAGATGGACAATTCTTGATGGAATTTCCAGTTCTTCAAGAGGGGGAAGGGACGCCTCAATTGCTTCGATTTTGTCGATCAGTGCCGATTGGGAAAGCACCCGGCTGTCATAGTGAATTTGCAGCGAACGAATCCCGGGAGTGAGGTCAATAATCCCGTCCACATTCTCTGACTGCATTGCCTGGTGGAGAACGTGCCCTTTAAGGCGGAGGTTCAGATCGAGCAGCAACGGCCCGAATTCAACAAGCAAATATCTATCACCGGATTGTCGATAAACCACCTTGTCTTTGCCTTCCCCCCGCTCCCTGAGCGTGGCAGATGAAGGCAGGGGCGACGGGTTCAGCGATGGCACCGGTAACGCGGAAGTACCGTTCCAATCTGCAATCCGCTCTTCCAAGTCCTTGTCGAGCTGGCGTGCGTCGGAATAGGTGACTCGTTCAAAGCGAACCGAATCGCCCGCACGTAGCTGGCCCATCTTCCAGAGGTCGGCATGCACAATCGTGGCAGGACAGACAAACCCTCCGAGACTCGGGCCGTCGGGCCCCAGTATAACCGGCATGTCTCCGGTAAAATCAACGGTCCCAATGCCGTAGGCGTTGTCGTGAATGTTGGAGGGGTGGAGTCCGGCCTCACCACCATCGGAACGAGCCCACTCCGGTTTCGGGCCAACGAGGCGAATGCCGGTCCGGTCGGAGTTGTAGTGAATCTCCCAGTCGATCGAGAAGAAGGTCTCAATGTCGGCAGGTGTGAAAAAATCGGGTGCACCGTGTGGGCCGTACATCACCCGGATCGTCCATTGCTTGTTATAATCGGGGGGCGAGACCAGACCCGTGTGGGGAGGTGCGGCAGCGGTACATGTGTCAAAGAAATGGACGACGTCGCCGGTGCGGAGCGCCCGGCCTCCGTGACCGCCGAATTGTCCAAGAATGAATGTAGAGCGGCTACCAAGATACCCGGGTACATCGAGCCCGCCGAAGACAGCGAGATAGGCACGCATTCCGTGAGAACTCGTTGCTCCAATTTTCAGGGTCTGACCCCGCTTTACGGAGATCGTTTCCCAGAAGGAAACCGGTTCGCCGTCGAGAGTGGCTTCCATTTCGGCACCGGTCAGGGCAATAGTAGTGCTGTGGTTGAATTGCAGCGTTGGCCCGGTGAGCGTCATTTCGAGTCCGGCTGCATCCTCCGGATTTCCCACAAGGCGATTGGCGAGGCGAAAGGCGAGTGGATCCATCGGGCCGGACGGCGGAACCCCGACATCCCAGTAGCCGATTCGCGAAGGGTAGTCTTGAACTGTCGTCTGAGTCCCGCCGTTGAGGACATCTATGCTGCGGGGGTGATAGTCGAAGTCATCGAGCCATCGCGTGGTCAGGTCTGCTTTGCGGAAGGAAGGGGAATCGAGAATCTGGCGCAGGTAGTCGAGATTGGTCTCCACTCCATCGACCCGGCTATTCTGTAGCGTCCGCAGAAGACGGTCGATCATTTCACCTCGTGTCGCTGACTGTGCCATGATCTTGGCAAGAAGAGGATCATAGAAGCCGGTGACTTCGGTGCCGGATTCCACCCAGGTGTCGACCCGGTCCGCCTCTGCCCAGAAGACGTGGTTTAGCAGGCCGGGCGATGGCTGGAAATCCTTGTTCGGATCCTCCGCGTACAATCGAACTTCAATGGCATGCCCGACCGGAGCGAGCGATTCCTGTGCGGGGAGAGTCCATTCTCCGGTGGCGCATTGCACCATCCATTCAATGAGGTCGACGTCGAAGACCATTTCGGTCACGCCGTGTTCGACCTGCAGCCGGGTATTTACCTCGAGAAAGTAAAACGCGGATGAATCGACATCGTAAAGAAACTCGACCGTTCCGGCAGACCGGTATGCAACACTGGAAGTGAGATCGACGGCTGCCCGGTGCAGGGACTGCCGAACCTCCTCCGTGATGTCGGGGGCGGGGGTCTCTTCGATAACCTTTTGGTTGCGTCTCTGGCTGGAACAGTCGCGTTCCCCAAGGGCAACTACGTTTCCTTTGCCGTCGCCGAAAACCTGAACCTCAATATGCCGGGCCCGCTCGATATATTTCTCGAGGAATACACCTGATTCTCCGAAATTTGCCGCACTGAGTCGTTGAACGGAATCAAAGGCGGACTCGAGTTCACCGACTCCGCGGCAGATCTGGATGCCGATTCCGCCCCCTCCGGCGGAGCTTTTCAGCATTACGGGATAGGAAATTTCTTCGGCTTTTTCGATCGCTTCGTCGAGGGACTTCAGAAGGCCGGTTCCGGGCAGCAATGGGACTCCGCTTTTTACAGCGAGGTCACGGGCTTCGTGTTTGAGCCCAAAGACGCGAAGTTGTTCCGGGGTCGGACCGATGAAAACAAAGCCGGCGGATTCACAAGCTTCCGCGAAATTGCCACTTTCGCTCAACAGGCCGTAGCCGGGGTGAACGGCCTCAGCTCCGGTTTCGGTGAGAATTTCGAGAAGGCGCTCCTGATTCAGGTAACTTTCCTGAACCGGAGCGGGGCCGAGACAGAATGCCTCGTCGGCCATGGCAACATGAGGGGAATCACGGTCGGCCTCTGAATACACGGCAACAGAGGCAATCCCCATTTTTCGCAGAGTGCGTAGAATCCGGCAGGCGATTTCGCCCCGGTTTGCGATGAGAATTTTGGCAAACATTGTTTTCAATCCCAGATGAGAACCTGGACGGGTGTCGGGTTGTAAGCGTTGCAGGGATTGTTTAACTGCGGACAGTTGCTGATCAGAGCCATGACGTCCCGTTCAGCCCGCATCTCGACGTATCGTCCGGGTGCTGAAATTCCGTCCTCGAAGGTGAGCTTTCCATCCGGGGTAACCGGCACATTCATAAAGAAGTTGATATTGCAAGTGATGTCCCGTTTCCCAAGTCCGTGACCCCACTCGTTGATGCCGTTGATGAAGCTGTCGCGGCAGGCATGCATATGTTCTTTATCGAGGGAGTAGCGCATTGTATTGCTCTCCCGGGAGCAGGCGCCTCCGAGAGTGTCATGTCGTCCGCATGTATCTGCTACAATCGTAAGAAGGACGTCACCGTTGCTTGAGAGGAGACGGGTGCCTGTCGTGAGGTAGAGATTTTTCTGAGCTCGAATTGTGTCGGATGCGCTGTAGCGATTTGCAGGATCGCTTGCGTCGTAGAAAAGGGTGTCAGCTGCCTGATTACCCTCGAGATCGAGAATCCGGAATGTTTGTCCGGCACGAATTTTATGGATCCAGTGATCGCCTGCGAGCACGGTGTGATTATAGACGGCCCCGGCCGGGTCCCTTTCGCTTTCCGTTAACATAGGTGTGGTGGTAAAGTTAGGAGCGGAGGAGGTAGTAGTCCTCTGTATTGAGAAAGGCGCGTTCGTTTTCGGGGCGGGACAAACGACACGGATCTTCAGCAGGTGCCGGATCGCCCTTGAAAACTTCAAGCTTCACCGGTTTCGGAGCATACCCGGACGCGGGGTCGAGGGGATGGGGGCAGGTATTCAGGACAACCAGTGTATTCATCTCGAATCGCAGCTCCACGTGGTCGCCGGGCTGGGCATCTTCGTCGATCATTTCCAGATTCCCCTCTTCGTCAGATACCACTTTGCTGAACCAGTTCAGGTTCGGCACGAGATCTTTTGGGCCAAGTCCCCACTTGGCCAACTCGATAAGGAAGTTCTCTTTTCCGTTCCGGTAGAAGTCATTTCGACATTTCTGGTAGCTACCCTCGTCGTCGTATTTCTCCTGGATTTGTGTGGCGTCGGTACAGCCGCAGACTGTGTCATGCCATCCGCGCGTGTCTTCCGTCACGGAACAAAAGATGCGTCCCATATCGGAATGAAGACAGAGAGGGGAGGTGAGATAGAAAACATGCTGCCCTTTCAGGGTGTCAGGCATGTTGTAGCGTTCCGTTAGCTGGTCCGCGTTGTAGAGCAACATCGAGACATTGGTTCCGCCGAGGGTGTCAGTAAGCCGCAGCCTCTTTCCCCGGCTGATTACCCGGGACCACATCCCTCCGCCGGTGATAGTTTTTTCGTAAATCGGTGTGGAAGCGCTCATTTGAATTCGGGGCAGCTTGCGGGACGGGCAGTTCTATTCATTTCTGGGGTGGATGGGGGGCATAATGTTCGACATCATCACGAGGCGGCCGGATTTCACTCCCTTGCAGGTGATGAGTTTGTCTGAAATCATTTTGAGCCGCCGTGCCGGTCCCTGGACCAGGAGGACTTCCATGGTGTGATCCTCTTCGAGAAGAACATGATGCGAGCTGATGACCTCATCGATGTAGGCCCTCTCGATCTCGGCAAGCTGTTGTAAAAGGCCGGGGCGACCGTCGTAAAAGAGGGTGATTGTTCCCGCCATCAATTCCGAGCCACGCTGTTTGTAGTGTTCGATCAGGCTGGAATTGATCATTTCTGAAACCGCCTGGGAGCGATTTTCGAAACCGCGAGCGTTCACAAGATTGGAAAGTTCCCGGTAAACGTCCTGCGGCAGTGAAACGCTGATGCGCTTTACTCCTGTCTCCTGTTCATTCATAGCAAGCAGATGGTCGGTAAATAAGCATCTGCTGTGCCGGGTCGTAATACTTTTTATGAAATTGGTATTACTTGCGCATTCCCTTCGTAGCACTCAATGGAATCGAGATTGTCCTGCATCGTACGATTTTGAGGTCGCTTCTCTATCCGGCCTGATATTCTTCAATCTTTCCGGCAAGGTATTTTTGAAAGTGCCAGAGGGGCTCTTCGAGATGGCTGAGCCGCCCCGGACGGGCGATAGAAGATCTGATTCCCTGCTGCGTCGCGACGCATACCTCCATATCCTCAAGGTGAAATGAGATCGCCGCATCGACTTCGTTCCTGTAGATTTCTTCGTAGTCTTCTTTTTCTTTCGTTGATGGATGAATCAACATTGTCGTGGTGAGGCTGCAGGTTTCCGGGCCGGTGGGAAGCAGGCGATACCAGTAGGTCCGGTCCGGAGCGTTGAAGATCAGGAAATTGGGGAACCCGAGATAGACCCACCACTCGGTATAGTCCTCGACGGAAAGGCCCGGAAACGGAGTCATCGTTGTTCCTGCATCGCCACTGGCCAATATTTCTTCCTTCATGTCCTCCCGCAGAGGCAGGTGCATCACTGAGAAATTTTCGTTGTAGGGTTCGGTCCAACAACCTTTGGCGGGTAGAAAGGGCTCCAGGGTTTTCCGGTGTGCGCCGAGGTGATGGTATGCCTCCATGAAGTTCTCCAGGAGAATCTTCCAGTTAAACTCGCAGTCCCAATGCTGATCCCAGACCAACTCCGCCTCAGCCAGATCCCACTTTCCGATGAATCGATCCCGCAACTCGCCGTATTTTTCCGCAACTGGAGGAATATCTTCAGACAGGGTCACAAAAAGAAATCCTTCCCAGATTTCACTACGAAACTCGTGAAGGCAGACTTCGGTTCTGTCGAATCCTTCGGCCTCCTGCATTTCGGGAACTCCGATGAGCTTTCCACCCAGCTCGTAGCTCCACAGATGATAGGGACAAAGAATGACACGTTGATTCCCCTTTTCAGGATGTCCGTATCCGTTGGGCATCAGATCCATACCCCGATGGCGGCAAACCCGTGACAGCACCTTTATCCGGTCGTCTTTACCGCGGGATACTAACAGGGGCTCCCCGCAAAGATCCACTTTGAGAAAGTCCCCCGGATTCGGGATTTGCGAGACGTGCGCCAGAGAGATCCACTCTTTGCGAAAGATCTCCGAAGTCTCGAAATCGAGGAAGGCTGGATCGATGTAGGAACCGGGAGGGAGGGACTGTGACTTTTCCCGGGCCAGCTTCGAGGAATCGCTGATGGCTGTGAAGATTTCCTCCGTCCCGGGAATGTGAGTTGATGTGGGGAATTGATAGTCAGTAGCGATGTTCCCCGGGGGTGATGCTTTCGAAGGCAGAGGCTCAATTGTGTTCATATAGTAGTATCGAGTGTGAAAAGTTCTGTGAATCGTTCCCGTTGGCGATGGGCGATCCATTGATTGATTTCCCATAAATCTCCCAGCGGTTCGCAGGTAAAAGGGAGCGTATGCAGATAGCCATCCGGGCCGAATTCCGGTGTCAGGGTGGAGACTTCGAAACCTCGTTTGATCTGGGATTTCCAAACCACATCCCACCACCGTTCGTGCGCGAGAAGGGCTTCCTCGTATTCCGGGGCACGAGGGTCAGTCACCTGAGGTCCCTGGCTGTATCCGACCCGCGTTTGCAGATGAAAGGCATGATCGGCGCAAAGCGTGAGGATCTCCGGTTCTTCATCGAGAACGAGGCGCTCCGCGACCACGCAGAAATGACTGAAGTCGCATGTAATCTTCAATTCGGGAAGTTCGAGCAGGATATCCCTTACCCGCCACGGATTGTTACATGAGCGACCACGGTGGGTTTCGACAGAAACGGGAATATCATATTCCGCTTCGAGCTCAAGAACTCCGGAATGAAAGTCGAGGACTTCGGGGAGCGACCAGCCGTCGTATCCGGCCATGGAATTGATGAAGCGCGGAGCAGCAGGCAGGCAGTTCTCAATCCCCGACCTCAGCGAATCGAGGTGCTGTTGAGGCGTGCGATGCGGGCGGGGGACGTACAGCCCGGCGGGCGTTTCAGTACTGATCTCAGCGATCAGTTCGAGTTGAAAATTTTCGAGGATAGAAATGAGGCCGTTCTTCTCAGATGCGTCCGTCGGTACCGGACACTCCATGCCTGAGAATCCGGATTTCTTACAGAGCCGTGCGGCATCCTCCAGGGATCCTTCGTGCCCCCAAAGCGTTTTAAAAAGCTCCAGTTTCATTCGTGATTCCTTTCTTCGATCAGTCGGAATCCCAGGTTGTCATAGCGAGCCTCGACAGGAGCCCAATCCCGCCAGGAGCTGCGGAGTGAACGCGGTAGTTGATCCCAGGAACCACCCCGAATCACGTGGCGTGTGTGATCGACAATTCCCGTTCCGGAGTGGGCTCTCCACGGACTTGACGTCCATTCGCAAACATTTCCGTTCATGTCGAACAACCCGAAGTCGTTGGCGGGATACCTCCCGGCAGTTGTTCGTTTACCGGGACCCACGGACTCGCCGCGCTCGTCGTAGCGGTAATTGGCGTTGTCAGCAGTGATATCATTTCCCCAAGGGAAGATGGAATTGCCACCGGATCGGCAGGCGTATTCCCACTCTTCCTCCGTTGGCAGGCGGTAGCGCCTCCCGTGAGTCCCTTCCGAAAGCCATTGCAGGAAAGCGGTAATCTGACTCAGGTTCACATTCACCATGGGTTTTGATGACGGCGCTTTCTGTGTGAAGAATCCGGGATCAAACAAACTCCACTCCATTTCGGTGACCGGAGCCACGCCGATCGAAAATGCAGCGGGTATCTTCAGTCGGCGCCTTGGCAGCTCCACTGCGGAGACATATTTGTCGAATGGCACGCCCCCCATTTCGAATTCTCCCGCCGGAACGAGGACGAACGTCCCCGCCTGCCGGCGAAGCCCCTTTTCCGGGCTAGGAGCGAGTGTCTGCATTGATCAGAGAGAGTTCGGACGGGAGAGGTGAAATTCAGAACAAATCGCTCCGGAGAATCGATTTTTACTCGCCGTAGCCCATTTCCTTGAGTGTTGTCATTGGTGAGAGATCAACACCGGATTCCATAGGGTGGGACTTCGTAACGACTCCGAATTTCACCCACCATTCGTTGGTCAGTTTCCAGTGATTCGCGATTTCGCCCTTCTTTCCAAAAGGAGGGTCGCCATCATTCAGGCCCATGAACTGAGACGACTCCATCCAGTTGAACGGATAGATCCCCCCGTCGTTCGAACTGCCTTCCGCCCCGATCACAAGTTCGACGTCTGCTACGGGAAACTGCAGTCCCTTGGCAATGATCTCGTTTCCTTCCGCAGGGTTGGCCTCCCAGAATTTCACTGCTTCAAAATAGGCTTTCACTGCCAGTGCAGAGAGTTCTTTCTTCTTGAGAAAGGAGCCGCTCATATACATGCCGTCTGCAAGCAGTGCCGTTTTCTTGAAGTAAGGATCTTTCGAGGTAGCCGCGACGGTAGCATCGGGAAGTGCTTTGAGGACGTTGCTTCCGAAGGGTTCCCAAAATTCGCCGGCTGCCACCTTTCCGCTGACCATTGCTGCTACGGCATCATCCATAATCAGGTTGGTGTATTTGACTTCGTCAAAAGCGACTCCGTTTTCTTCCAGCCAGATTCCCATATAGATCTGGGTGAGTCCCCCTTCCAATACCGCGACCTCCTTGCCGACAAGTTGCTTCGCATCGGTGATGCCGGGTGCAAGAATGATCTTGTCTGTCCCGTAGGATGGGTTGGTGAAGGCTACCAGTTTCACCGGAACTCCTTCTTCCGCCGCGATGGGACCATATTCGACAGTGGATGAAGTGACATCGAGTTGGCCGGCGGCCATGAGTCCAAAGCTCTCGTAGGGATCTTCAATAATCTGAATATCGAGATTGATCTCGGGAACCAGATTCTTTTCTTTGGCGATAAACCAGAATCCGTAACCCGGCCACGAGAACAGCGAAACTTTCACCGTCTGCGGTTCTGCGGTCGCCTTTTTCGGGATCGGCTTTTCTTCCGGCGGCGCTTCTTTGGGCGAGGGTTCCGCAGCCGGCTTCGCTACCGGTTCCGAAGTGGGAGCATCGGGTGTTGACGCCTCTTTCGTTGTTTCTGTGTCAGGATCAGGAGCGGGAGGCTCTGAACAGGAGGTCAGGAGCAGCGCGGTGAATAATCCCGCAATTTGCAGGCTCGTTCGTATTGGTTTCTTCGGTATTCTCATAGTAGTTGAGTAGTGGTGGGATTGGCTGATTGGTGCAGTGTTAGAGTTAATGGAGATAGCGAAACCAGAGCCGGTGGAGGAGTCGGAACAGGAGGTCAAAGACGAGGCCCAGAATCCCGATGACGAGAATGCCGGCGAGAATGTCTTCCACTCGAACGAAGCGTTTCGCCCGCATCATCATGGCGCCGATCCCGTCCGTCGCGGCGACGATCTCGGCGATGACGAGATAGGTCCAGCTTACCGCGAGCATCTGGCGGGCCGTGTCGACATAGCCGGGGAGTGCGGCGGGCAGGATCACACGCCAGAGCACGTTTCCCCTCGTGGCTCCAAGAGTACGGGAGCATTCTACAATTTCGGACCGTACTGCTTTGGTGTTATCCATGAGCAGAGTGACAAGAAACCAGACCACACCGAGGACGAGCAGCGCGATTTTTTGACCATCCCCGGTACCGAGCCACATGAGAAGAAGCGGAACGAAAGACGGAGCAGGGAGGTAGCGGAAGGGGGAAACCAGAGGGTTTAGAAAACTTTCCACGACAGGAAAAGTTCCCATCAGAATTCCAAGTGGAAGCGCGATGGCGAGAGCGATGAGAAAGCTAACGAGAATTCGTAGAACGCTCTTCCAGATATCCCACCCGAAACCGCGTTCGGCGATGAGATCAAAGAGCGCGGTCATGACAGTCCATGGAGTCGGAAGTAGTGCGCCTGGTGTGAGGCTCGATTTGGCGAGAAGGTGCCAGGAGAGGAGAAAGAGAATCCAGGCGGAGAGTCCCAGCCACAATTTGGTTCCCCGCTTTACCGGCCTCCGGAATTCAAAGAGGGAAGTCGCAGGTCGAGCTTTTGGTCCCGACTTTTGGTCTACCCCGGAAAGGTGGGGAATGTTTTCCGTAATGGTTGGCATACCGCTGATATCACCCGATATCGGATACCCATGAGAAGCCGCATAAGTCGTGCCATAGATGGAAAGTATTTGCGTGTGCAAATACTTTTTTCGCTAACTCGTTGAACCATGCAGTTGCACAGGAGGTGACCGAGATTGCGCGGAAGTCTAAGAGTTGTATTTTTCTCCTGAATGAGATAGGGGAGGATCCATGCCTGACAAAGATTCCATTTCTCAGCATATCGCATGGAGGCTGTTTCTGATGAGCCAT
Source organism: Verrucomicrobiales bacterium (assembly GCA_022361255.1). Classification (GTDB taxonomy): domain Bacteria; phylum Verrucomicrobiota; class Verrucomicrobiia; order Verrucomicrobiales; family DEV007; genus Arctic95D-9. The sequence continues at coordinate 10,074 of JAKSBG010000507.1, read as the reverse complement.
TCCATTCTGACGAAAAAAGTAACGGCAGCTCTGGAAGCGGCCGGTTGCATATCATTCGACACCTACGACGTGCTCGTTACCCTTTCAGAAGCGCCGGAGCATTCCATGAAAATGGGCGATCTCGCAGATGCGACCTTTTTCAGTAACAGTGGGATCTCCCGTCGCGTCGCCCGCCTCGAGGAGAGAGGGTTGATTCGCCGGGTTCGTTGTGAAGATGATGGAAGGGTCTTCTATGCCACCCTGACTGCGTCCGGCCGGAAAGCACTTCGCAAGGCGTGGCCTGTCTACAGGGAGGTAATTGAAGAAAACTTTGTTCGAACGATGAGTAAAAACGATGCGCGGGCAATGACTGAAACCTTGCGGACAGTTCTGCGAGGTATTGACACCGGACTACTGCAGCGCTGGGTCGAAGAAGACCGGACCGAAGCTCCGATGTGTTGATCTAGAACAGTCGGGCGTACTGGTCGACCTCCCATTGCGAGACCGTCTGGTGATACTGTCGCCACTCCTCTGATTTGTAAGTGATGAACTCATCCCGTAATTCCTGTCCGAGTACTGTGGTTACGAAAGGATCTGCCGAGAACGCTTTGACAGCCTCCTTGAGGGATTGCGGTAGCTCCTGAATTCCCGCTGCCTCAAGTTGCTCCTGAGAGTATTCATACAGGTTGTCTTCCTGCGCATCACCGGGATCGATTTTTTCCCGAATGCCTTCGAGACCGGCAGCAATAACGAGGGTGGCAGCGAGATAGGGGTTGCAGGCGGCATCTGCGTTGCGCGATTCGACCCGGCCCCCGCCCATGGGAACACGTAGAGCGTTGGTCCGGTTGTTCTTCCCGTAGCTGTTGAATACGGGGGCCCAGCTGTAGTAGGCCATCAGGCCCCGGCGTACGAGTCTTTTGTAACTGTTCACTGTCGGTGCGAAGGCAGCGCAAAGTGCCGGGCCGTGCTTGAGCACACCGCCAATGAAATGATAGCCGAGATCGGTCAGTCCAAGACCTCGGGGGTCTTCTGATGGATCGCATTTGAAAAGGTTCTTCCCGGTCTCTTCATCGAAAAGAGACATGTTGAAGTGCGCTCCCGATCCTGTCCTGTCGGCGAAGGGCTTTGGCATGAAGGTAGCGATCAGTCCCTCCTCGGAAGCATACTGCTTGGCCATCATGCGGAAGAAGATGAAACGGTCACACATAGTCAGGGCGTCGGCGTATTTGAAATCGAATTCGAACTGGGAGTTCGCGTCTTCGTGATCAAGTGAATAGAGGTCCCACCCCAGATCGTTGATCGTTCCGGCAACTTTGTCGATCCACTCGTAGCGATCCATGAACCGTTTCACGTCGTAGCATGCTTTGACCAGATCATCGTCTGCATTCGGGATTTCCAACTTCCCTTCCTCGGTCAACTTAAGAACATATACTTCGCATTCGATGCCGAGATTCACGCCGAAACCCATATCAGCTGCTTCCGCCAGAACGCTCTTGAGGGCGACACGGGTATTCACCGGGTAGGGATCCCCTTTGAAAGTGTTGTCCGCGGGATAGAAGGCCACTTCTTCATTCCAGGGAAGAATGCAGCCCCGGTCGAGATCGGGGACGGAGGCGATCTCATCATCGTTGGGCTTCTGCCCGAGGCCATCAAGAGCATATCCCGTGTACAGTTCTGAGCCCCCGGCGAAGTGGACGAAATGATCAATGGGAACAAACTTTCCCTTGGGGACTCCGTGAATGTCGACGTAGGCACCAACACAATATTTGACGCCCTTATTCTTGAGGTCTTCCCAGATTTTGATGAGTTCTTCTTCGGATTTCATGAGGAGGTATGAGGTAAGGAAAAGTTCTGAAATTTTGAGTTCGAGATTATTTGGAAGGTCGCTCCGGTCTGGTCCAGGCGAGAGATTTCACTTCGGGATCAAGCGGGGTGTGAGCAATTCCGTTTGTGAAATTGGATATCAGCTTGGTCGCTAGACCGAGGATGACTTCCAACGCCTGAGCCGGTTGAAATCCGGCATTGAGAAATTCGGCGAGAGCCGCGTCGCCGGGATGGCCCCGGGATTCAATCAGAGAACGGGCAAATACGCGTAGTGCTTCCAGTTTGTCATCCGTGAGTGGTGTCCCGTTCCGGAGAGCTTCCACATCATCCTCTTTCATGCCAACTTCCCGGGAAAGGAAAGTGTGCCAGGGCACGCAGTAGCTGCAGTTGTTTTCAAAATTCGCAGTCTGATATACGACCTGCTTTTCGACGGGAGTGAGGCTGCACTGATCGAAAAGATTCCACAGTGTTTGATAGCCGGACAACGATTCGGGAGACGCGGCGAGAACTCTCTCCAGATTGGGAATCATTCCGAAGTCTGCTTCGACCCGATCCAGAGCAGGAAGGGAGGCCTCAGGTGCGCTGTTGCGACCATGAACGGGAAAAACAGCACTCATAGGTTTGTTCGCGTTGTATTTTTCAGGAGGCAATCCCAGTGAGAGGGTTCGAGGGGTGGCTGCTCGGACGATGCGCTTTCTATCAATTCAGCAAGTGCGTTTCCCATTTCCGTAAACAAACGGGCTCCTCTCTCTGCGTTTCCAAGCGAAGGTGAACCTGTCACGCCGTTTAGACTGGTCTGGGCAACCGGGTAACTGAAGACGGTCCCTGCGGTGCGATCCGGATCATCTTCGACCGCCTCCATTCGAACCGTCTCGGGAGCAAGGTGGAGAAGCAGATCGGTTTCGGCCCGGTTGGCGTGAAGATCTTCAGCATCCGAGATGAAATAATCCCAGATCGATTGGGAGAGCTGGAATGTATGCTTCAGTCCAATCTGCAGTGAACCGGGGAACTCGAGCCGTATTTTTTCCACAGCAACGCGGAGCGAAGCGTCATTTCCGAAGTGACTGTTTACGAGAAGTAATTTGCTCCAGCCTGTTTTTGCTGCCCACTCGGCTATGCTGCCCACAGTCTCGATCAATGCTTCATGTGTGAGCGAAAAGGTCCCCGGCCATTTTGCTGTGTGGCCCGATGAGACAGTGTAGGAAAGAGGCGGGAGAAGAGGGGTGCCGGTTACCGATGACGCATACTCGCAGACACGGGTGGCGATGACTGTATCGGTATTCACGGGAAGGTGGGGGCCGTGTTGTTCGGTTGCCCCCAGGGGGAGGAGCAGCATTCCAGCCCCTTCATCCCGGAGTTCGGCGATTTCCGGCCAGGGAAGAAACTCGATCAATACAGGCGCAGACATCGCAATTCCGGTTCACTCAACGTCGTCACCTTCCGCAGTCATTCGTGCGAAGGGGAGGGTATCGTTTCCTCCCTCGTCATCAGGATGGATCAATTGATTGATGCGATGTTTGGTTGCTATAAATTCAGGGGTAATTGTCTGATCAAGACGTCGGGGGCGGGGAACCGGGACCTCAATGATCTCATCAACTTCTCCGGGATTGGCTTTCAAAACGAGAATCCGGTCCGCAAGGAAAACGGCCTCGTCGAGATCGTGGGTGATGAACAAAATTGTGATGTCGAGATTGCGCCAAATTTGGAGAAGGTAGTTCTGCATCTGTGCCCGGGTTTGGGCGTCAAGCGCTCCGAATGGCTCATCCATCAGCAGAATGCGCGGCTGGTTTGCCAGCGCCCGGGCGATTGCCACCCGCTGCTTCATTCCGCCGGAGAGTTGGTGGGGAAAACTGTTCTCAAACTGTGACAGGCCTACCATATCGATCCATTGGCGCGCTTCCCCCTCCACCGAAGCTCCGCTTCTTCCGGCCATTTTCGGGCCGAACATGACGTTTTGTTTCACGGTCAACCAGGGGAATAACGTGTAGGACTGAAAAACCATTCCCCGGTCAGGACCCGGCCCCGCGACGGGATTGCCATCGAGAAGCACCTGCCCGCTCGACTCTGTTTCCAGACCTGCCAGGATTCGAATGAGCGTTGATTTGCCGCAACCGGAGGGGCCGATCACACACATGAACTCGCGACGAAACACCTCGAAGTCGACACCCTTCAGTGCGGTGACTGTTCCGTCAGTAGTGGGAAAGGTTTTGCCGAGATTCTCCACAGAAAGCACAACGGGGCGCTCCTTCAGCCGGTTGAAGCGATCTTTCACTTCGGGCGATTGCTCCCGGTAGTCGATGGTCTCAAGAGATGGTGGTATCATGCCTGGCTGGGAGTGGAAGATTTTTCGGAAAAGTCGTGAGGAAGGCGCTGATCAACCGCATCCTTGAACCAGCGGGGAACGAAAAGCAGTGCCTTGATGAATGGATTTGCGGAAGCGGCCGCCCCTTCCTCGGTGTAGGGGAAAATGATTCCTCTGAGCAGGGCAAGTATCTGGTCGGTAAAGAATCCAATTAGACCAATCAGGATGATGACCGGGTATACCATGTCGAAATTGCGAAATCGTCCCTGTGTTTCAATGAACTCGGTCAGGCCGCTCTTCACTCCAATCAGTTCCGCAATGACGAGCCAGGTCCAGGCCCAGCCGAGGAGAATTCGAAGGTCGTTGTAGAGGTTGGGAAGAATGCCGGGGATGACAACTTTCGTGATGAGCTGCCACTGATTCGCTCCCAATGTCTGGGCTGCCTCCAGAAGCGGCAGCTCGAGTCGCCTTGTCGTGTTGGATACGACAAGGACAAGCTGGAAAAACGTTCCGACAAACACGAGGGCAATTTTGGGAGCATCGTTTGCGAGGAAGATCGCAACCAGCAACGTGCTGAAGGTCGGAGCCGGCATGTAGCGGAAGAAATCAGTAAACGGCTCGACCAGTTTGGAAAAGACAGAATAGGTTCCGCAAAGAACGCCAATCGGGACACCGATGATGGCAGCAAGCAGAAATCCCCCGAAAACAATTCGTATAGAATGGCCGACGCGTTGCATCATGGAGGGGCGGTCTCCTTCCGCGGGCGCGGTAAAGACTTTGATTCCACTCTTTGCCACCTGATCGGGAGAGGGGAGGTAATCCGGGTTCGCAGATTTTCCCTGGGGAATCAGGCTTATGAGGGGAACAGAAATGAAGTTGTCCGAGTCATAAGTATCCGAAACGGTCTCCATGGCTCTCCAGTTTCGCTGGATGATGGAGAGATTTTCTTCCGTCAGCGCAGGTGAATCCGGTCTCCAGGTTCCCCGGGCGATGTCTTTCCACGCTTGATAGATGATCTCGTCATCTTTGGTTTGACTCTCGTCGATTCGCTTGTTGGCAATCAGAACCGGGGCGAGGTGTCGAAGGATTTTCTTGTTGCTTCTTCTAATCGAACTCTCCGTTGCGCCACCGAGGGGGGCGTCCGTTTTCAACTGGTCCTCAACGGATGCGTTTTGTTTGCGAACCGCATCCGTGAAGGTGGGAAAAAATTCTTTACTGACCCGGTCCCCGGCGATGTAGACCGTGGTGACATCCTCCCGGTCGGCGGAGAGCTCGAGCCGGATATCCGGATGCCAGACAAATGGTAAGTAGCTGACCCCTGCCCAGATGGCGAGGGGAAGAGCAAAGGACGCGAGGCTCAGGATAGAGGCGCGCTTTGTCGACAGATCCCGGCGGACCGCGAACCAGGGTTCACGACCACCATCTTTTCCGCGACGAAAGAAAGCCATGAGAGTGAGGGCCGGTTGCGACTTCCGGTCGATCCGGTATTCCGGAAGCCGCAGTTTTGGTGTAGGTATCACTCAGCGGATTCAGCCAGCACTTCCAGGGTTAGGCTGGGGTCGAGGTATTTGTCTGTCTCGAGAGGTTTCTCGTAGACTTCGTATTTCACATTGAACTGATCGGATATGGCAGTTGAGCCATAGATGGATCCGAGTCCTTCCGCTTTTTCCCAAATCGGCTTCACTTCCTCTGCACTCAAGATGTAAGTGCCCTCGAGGAATGGTTCATATTCTTCGGGACTGATCGAGACGCGAGAAGAAAGGATCTCGAGCGCTTCGTCGATATTGTCTTCATCTTTGAGGAAGGCGACGATTTTGTACCAGACCTTAACCACCTTCTTCCAATCGTCCCGTTTGAGTTCCAGTGATTCAGGGTCTACGAAGAGTCCGTCATAAATCAGTCCCGGTGCGTCGGCTGAAGTGAAGATCGGTTTGGACCCCGAAACCAGTTTGAGAGCTTCGCCCGAGTTGGGTTGCCAGGCAGCGATCGCATCAACCGCACCTGAAGAAAGCACCTGAGGTGTTTCATTCGTGGAAGTGTTGATGATCGTGATGGAGTCTCCATCGAGGTCGTTCATTTCCAGACCTTTCAGAAAGAGGAGATGAGTTACGAAACCTTCTTCGAGGCCGATCTTTTTTCCGTAGAGGTCCTTCAGTGATTCAATTCCCGGTTTGCCGACGACCATGTCATTTCCATTGGAATAGTCGTTTATAAGAATGCCAACGGAAGGCTTTCCCGTAGCTCCGGTAACGAGAGCGTCGCCATTGGTCATGCTGACCGCGTCAATTTGTCCGGCTGCGTATGCATCCATCGAGGCGACGTAGTCATACCAGGAAAATTCAACCTCCACGCCTTCTTCTTTGAACCAGTCTTTCTTGATCCCGATTTCCCAGGCGACCCATCCGGGCCAGTCGCTGTATGCGATTTTCAAAGGTTCAGCCCGACCCGTCACGGGGAGAGCCGTCGACAGCAGTGTCGCGAATCCGATCGCTATCATGCAGGGAAGTTTTCTAAGGAGATGTGTTTTCATAAGTTCGTGAACAATTGTGATTTTCCGGCACGCCTAACCAGTCGTGTCTTCTCTAAACATGCCGAGCAGCCACCATGCCAATAGGATGGCTCAAAGCTTCGAGCTGACCGGAGAGGTGGAAAATGAGGTTGTGAATCGAGCTGCAGCCCAATGTCTGCGGAGCTTCGCGGCGATTCACACGATTCTGAGACAGCGGTAATACCGCGAGGGCAATTCCCGTTGAAAAGTGATCCGGTCATGGCTTATCGGGGGAATATCAGCCTGTTTTCAATGAAAACGGAAAATGGCGAATCTGAGAGAAGGTTGGCATGACGAATGCTTCCTTTCCTCACTCAGGAACTGCGAATTGCATTTCCAATACAGGTTCTAGGACCAAACAAACTCAATCACCAAAGGGAGACTAAAGAGATATGAAAAACGCAATACTCATTGCCACGATTAGTGCACTCACGCTTGGCGCGAATGCAGGAGACTGGGGGAAAGCGCCGATTCCGGCTAAAGCCCCCATTGAAGAATGCCTCGACATTGGCGGCTCTATCAGTGCCGGCTACATGTCCGACTACATTTTTTATGGATACCGGTTCTCGCGGGACAGCGTATGGACGGATGTGAACTACACCTTCGATTCCATTGTTCCGATCAACATCGGAGCCTGGTATCTGAATGGTATCGGAACCACACCCACCTACGATGAGCTCGATCTCTACGTAGCAGCCGAGCTCGGCAGCTATGCAGGGTTTGATGTGAGCCTCGGTTACACTTACTTCTTCTTCCCGGAAGGCGTTGGCGTAGGATCCTACGGTGAGCTTGGACTTGATATTTCGCGCTCGCTCGGATTTGTCGACTTTGCGTGGGAATCCAACTACGCGATGCTCGGACGCACCGGGGACACCGGAGGTGCCTGGTATCATCAGGCTTCTATTTCGAAGGAGTTCGGAATTACCGATGCTGTTTCTCTTGTCGTGAGCACCGGAGTCGGATACTCCGATGGATACGCGAGTTCCAATTACCTCGGCATTGCCACAGGTTCCGGAAACGGATTCAACCACTACTTCATCACTGCAGAGTTGCCCATCGAGCTGAATTGCCGCGCGACTCTCGCACCATACATCAGTTACAGCGGTGCTCCTGACGGCTGGGTTGCTGACGGAGCCAACGGCTTCCTCAACGGAAACCTTCAGTCTGATATTCTCAGTGCTGGTGTCAGCTTGAGCGTCTCATTCTAACGCGAAAAGATTTAACAAATTATCAATTCATAATTTGTCTCTTGGTAGAGCCGTCCCTCGCGTAGCGGGGGGCGGCTTTTTTTTTGCCCATTCCGCAGAGGGCTCCCGCCAGACGCCTTTATTCCGCTGCTCGAACTGCCTGCACCACCATGTTCAACTTCACGAGACCGCGCCATTCGTTGCGGTCAATGGTATAGGCGATGTCCCAGGGCTGGTCCGGGAGATCGAGACCGGCGGAATTGAAGTAGATTCCCTCCTGCTCGTATCCATCCTGACGAAACCAGAATTTCAGGTGCTTATCTTTGATGACCCGCGGTTGGCCGCTGATACTGACACCCGATGACATGAAGAGCGGTTGCGGGTTTCCGGCTCCGAAAGGACGCAGCAACTCATAGCTGTCGAGAAGATCGAGTGACAACTGGGAAAAAGGAATTTCGGCATCGATGTAAAGCTTGGGCGTCAGCGTGTCGCCTTCGATTTGCTCCTTCACATCTTTCACGAAGGATTCACGGAATGCGTCGAGATTCTCTTCGCGAACACTGACCCCCGCAGCCATTTCGTGCCCGCCGCCCGCTTCGATGATCCCGCTGGACGCTTCGAGAGCGCGGACGAGTGAGACCCCTTCGACGCTGCGTCCGCTTCCCTTGCCGAGTCCGTTTTCATCAAATCCGACGATAAATGTGGGACGGTGATAGCGTTTCGAAATTCGTGAGGCAACAATACCGACCACTCCCGGATGCCAGTCCCGTGCCCCGACAACGATCCCGTATTCCCGCTGTTCCGGAGTGAGGTTCTTGATCATTCTTTCCGCCTCCTCCCGCGTGCGCAGCTCCAAATTCTGACGATCGCGGTTTTGTTGATCGAGTGCTTCGGCCAGGAGTTGCGATTCTTCCGGGTCTTTGCACAGCAATAAATCGAGCGAGGTCGCGGCTGTGTCGAGGCGGCCGGCAGCGTTGAGGCGCGGACCAAGTTTGAATCCAACATCGTTGGAGCGTGTTGGTGACTTCACTCCGGCGATTTCTTTCAATGCCTTCAGTCCGGGGTGGATGGTATGATCGAGCTGGGCCAGGCCGCGACGCGCAAAAATCCGGTTTTCCCCTTCGAGGGGAACGATGTCGGCAATCGTTCCGAGGGCGACCAGATCCATGTAGTCCTTGAGATCAAAATCAGATAGCGGCCGCGTCTTCAGCAAAGCGTGGGCAACCTTGAAAACAACTCCCGCCGTGCAGAGGTAGTGAAAATCTTCGCCCATCTTCGGATTTACGAGCGATACACATTCCGCCGTGCCTTCCGAAGACGGCTCGTGGTGATCGAGAATGATCAGATCAATGCCACGTTCTTTCAACGTGGCTGCCTCGTCGCGGGAGTTGGTGCCGCAGTCCCCGGCGATGAGCAGGGCGGGATCGAATTCGTAGATTGCGTTCTCGATGCCTTTCTGGCTCAGACCGTAGCCTTCCTCGAGACGGGTCGGAACGAATCGTTTCGTTTCAATTCCGTAGGCGGAAAGGATTGAGTCGAGCAGGGCAATCGAACTGACTCCGTCGACATCATAATCGCCGAACAGCACGACGCGCTCGCCGTCATCGGCAGCCTGAAAAATGCGTTCCACCGCTTTGGTGATTCCGGGGAGGGAAAAGGGATTGCCGAGATCGCTGAGCCGGGGGTAGAAAAAGCGTTCCAGCGTCTCCCTATCGATAAATCCCCGCTGCATCGCAAGGCCCACGACGACCGGGGAAAGCGACAGGTCCTCCGCAAACTGGCTGAGGAGGTTCGGGTCAGGCGGTGGCGCCACGATCCATTTCTGTCGGTTCGGCATGTGTCAGGAACCCTAGAGAATTTGGGCGGGGTGTAAAGGTTTCCGCGACAGAATCGACACGATCAGAAGAAAAATTCGATTTTTTTCAATCAGATCCCGGAGGAGGACGATTCCCTTATTGAACCGCGTGGGACAGAAACATTTTTTCAGCCTCCACAAGGAACTGCACATAATCAGGGGAATCCGAAAAAGAAGCGTAGCCAAGGACGTTTCTTTCGAGGAGGCAGCCGGGCAGGGAAACCTGTCCGGCTGTTTTTTTAATCTTCCTTCTTCGGAGGCGGATCAGCGGAGAAGCTCCCTGCTTTCGGTGTAAAATCCCAGGGTTGAGTCTTTTCCCCCAGTTTTTCCAGAAAGGCTCCTGAAGAGAAGGCCAGGAAAAAGTTTTGGTCGCCCGGCG
>JAKSBG010000273.1 GCA_022361255.1 Verrucomicrobiales bacterium | reverse complement strand
CAAGCTGCCCGGCAACCAGCGCCGCGCCACCCTCGAAGATGCTTTCACCGCCGACCCCGCGCTTCCTGCGCTCGAGCCGATGAGCCAGATCGAGGTCGTGGGGGGAGTGGAAATCGAAGATGTTCCCGGAATCGTGATCGATGACTCCGGGGCCAAGGTCACCGGCAAGTGGGGGCACAACGGCTACGGACGCGGCTTCGTGGGACCTAACTACAAACTCAGCAAAGACCCCGGGGCCGAAGCGCGCTACGAGTTCGAATTTCCCGAAAGCGGAGAATGGGAGATTCGATTCTCCTGGGTTCCGCGCGATGATCGCTCCACCAAAACGACGATCCGGGTCGAGCGCGACGGGGAAGTGATTGAGGAAATGGTAGTCGACCAGACCAAAGCCGCCGGACTTGGCAACGGCTGGCATTCGCTCGCGAAAGGCGAATGGAAAAAGGGAACCAAAGGTGCCGTCGTGATCATTGCCGGAGATGACCCGGAAGCTCCCTCGGTTGCCGATGCGGTGCAGCTGCTGAAGGCGGAGTAGGCCGTTGCGGTGGCGGCAAATTTCTCTTTACCGGATTCTTTGTGTGCCGGACCTGATAGGTAACATTGCCGGTAGAATTCTGTTTCCTTCCCGCTTCATCTATGCCTGATTCTCGATTCGCACGGTCGGTGCATGTATGGCTGAATTGCCAAAACTGGAAATGAAATTCTCAAAACGCGACTACCGAACTTGCTTTCGTTGTATAGCCCTTTCTGTGCTTGTGTTAGGATGTGGACTGCTTTCTGCAGAGCAGGACGCGGGAAAGCTCGCCTACCAGGCCAATTGCATGGCTTGTCACCAGCTGGAACTTCGCCTCGTTGGGCCGTCACTGGCGGCGATTGCGGCGACCTATCCGGAGGAGAAGCGCTCCGAGTTTATCGCCTGGGCGAAAGAGCCCGGAAAGAAGGACCCCAGGCTGATGCAAATGCCGCCAATGGCACACATTCCGGAAGAGATGCTCGCTGCGATTCACGGCTATATGCTCGAGGTCGGAAAAGGCAAAAAGGAAAAGAAGGCGGGCAAGCAGTACGCGGGATTCAAGGAACCGGTGCGGGAACTGCCCTATGTGGTTCGGGCCTTTCTTCCCGACACGAGTCCCGCCTCGGTCGCGGTCGTGCTGAAGGACAACATCAGTGTCTGCTGGGATACGGAAGAATGCCGGTTTCGCTATGCCTGGGAAGGCAGCAAGACGCGGCTGCGGCAGGGGCACACCGTGGTGGAATTGAAAACGGAACCGTACTACCGCGAGACGTCCGAATCACTCTGGTCGCTGACGGGACATGATGAGCCGCAATTTCGCGGCTACCACTTGCGGGACGACGGCTCGCCGGAGTTTGCCTACACAGTCGGCGGGATCGAAGTTCGCGAAGGCATCCACAACGGTGAGGAGCCGGGGTCGTTTGTGCGGACGTTTTCTCTTTCGAAGCCGGTCGGCCAATTGGTTTTGAATCTCGGGCAGGACGCCTCTGCCCGGGTGGTGGCCAACAAAGGTCAGTTGAAAGAAGGGGTTCTGACTTTGACCGGCGATGACACGCAATCCTTTACCCTCACGATTTCGAAACGATGAAGCCATTTTGGAATAACTGCATCGGTGCGCTGGTCCTGGTCCTGGCATTTCACCCTTGCCTCGCGCAGGAATCGGACGGCCAATGGTCTGACTACTATTCGATAGAAAAGATCCCGCTGCCCGCGACGGTGGATCATCAGGTGGGCGGACTCGCTACCCTGAGTGATGGACGGATCGCTGCCTGTTTCGACAGTGGGGAAGTGTTGTTTTACGATCCCGAATCGAAAAGCTGGAGTGAGTTCGCCCGTGGTCTGATGTGTCCGCTCGGACTGCTGGAGGAACCCTCCGGATCGTTGCTGGTTATGCAATGGAGCGAGCTGACCCGGCTCTCGGATACGGATGAGGACGGCAAAGCGGATTTTTACGAGACGGTCTGCGACGACTTTGGGATCACCGGAAACTACCACGAATTTGCCTACGGTCCCGCGCGCGATAAGGAAGGGAATCTTTACATCGCGCTCAACGTTGCTTCGAACAACGGCGGCGTTTTCAAAAAGGTGCGCGGCCCCTGGTCACCGATCGGGTTGGCGAAAGAGCACATGGATGTCACCAACGGCAAAAAGATCGCCGACGAATACAAAAAGGAAGCCGGGCGAATGTATTCGCGGGTGCCGTATCGCGGCTGGGTGCTCAAGATCACGCCTGAAGGAGAGGTGGTTCCTTTCGCCAGCGGATTTCGTTCGCCTGATGGAATTGGAATTGATGACGAAGGCCGACTCTGGGTCACGGACAATCAGGGGGACTGGAAAGCGACCAGTCCATTGTATCATGTCGAGGAGGGGAATTTCTACGGTCACCCGGCGTCGCTGATCTGGGAGAAAGGCTGGGGGGATCGTAATCCGCTCGATGTGCCGGTGGAGGAACTCCAGAAAAAGCGTACTCGCGAGGCAGGATTCTTTCCTTATGGCGACATGGCCAATTCACCGACGCAACCGCTCCCGACTGTCGATCCGGAGTTGTTCGGTTTGCCGAAAGGCGAGCTGCTCATCGGCGATATGAACCAACCGAACCTGATCCGCTTTCTCTCCGAGGAAGTAGCGGGAGTAATGCAGGGAGCCGCGATTCCTTTTCTGCTGACTCCGGAGCTGGGGATTGGCAATCACCGCTTTGCCTTCGACAAAAACGGTTCACTCTGGATCGGTAAAACGCATTTGAAATGGGCCGGCGATGAGGGGCTTGCCAGGGTGACCTGGAACCGCAAGCCGCTTTTTCTGGTCGACCGGGTTCACCTGCGTGAGGACGGATTCGAGATCGGATTCAACGAGGCATTGGGAGAAGGAGTTCCGAAGCTGGAAGTTTCGCGGCACACCTATCACTACAGTTCCGACTACGGGTCTCCGCGCGTTGACGATCAACAGGTGGAGCCGCTCGAGGTCTCCGTGAGTGAAGATCGAAAGACGCTGCGTTTCGCCTTGCCGGAGATCAAGGAAGACTACCTCTACTCCATTTCGCTGAAACGTGCGAAGAGCGAATCAGGCCATCCGCTCATGTGAGAAGTCATGCATTACTTCGTGAATACGGAGGCGTCTGGTGACTAGGCTTCGGCTTTGACAGGCTGCGCAAATCCCGCGATTTCTCGGGTGTTTCCAGTCGCTGATGAGGGGCTCCGGGGATGTGGGGCAACACCGGGTACAGCGAACTGAATCACATGTAAAGCAGTTGAGCGTTATCCGGATTTGTTCACCGGGATTTTCCTGTCAAGCAGATGCGGGAAATAGAAAGATATGCTGTGTTAGATTTCCGCGATCACAGCAGTAGTAGGTAAAATGTATGACTTCTTCTATGAGAAAGCTCAAAGAATCTCTGCTACTAATCGGATGCATAGCCGGTTTCTGTTCTGTGGTGTGGGGACAGAAACCAACCTTATCTGAGGCACCCGATACAAAATGGGAAATCCGCTGGAGCGCATCCGACGAGTTCAACGCGGATTCTGTGGACTGGAAAAAGTGGATCCGTGAAGGAGGACTTCCGATGGTGTCGTCATGGCGCTGGAACAATGCGGAAAACGTGACGACAAAACAGGGCGTGGCCCAACTGACCTTCCGGCGTGAGCCGGGAAAGGATCGGGCGGGGAAAACGGAAACGCATTTCACTTCGGGCATTCTCAAATCCTACCGGACCTTCACCTACGGATTCTTTGAAGCCCGAATCAAAGGGGCCCCGTTTCCCGGCACGGGCGTATGCCCCTCTTTCTGGCTGTTCAGCGATTTCGATGACGGGGTCGGGGAAGGCGGGACTGTCTATTGCGAAGTCGACGTCGTGGAAATGCAGCAGTTCGACTGGCTCGACGGGCATCAGGACGATGTAAAGGATATAGATTTCAACCTGCATTGTGTGGTCAAGGAAAACGGGAAACGCAGTTGGAGAAGGCCGAAAGCTTTCCCCGACGCGCAACTGAGCAAGTGGCGCGCTCCGTGGGATCCCCGTGAGGACTTTCATATTTACGGATGCGAAATCGGGAAAGAGGAAATCGTCTGGTACGTCGATGGGAAGGAAGTCGCGCGAAAGCCGAATACCCACTGGCACAGACCGATGCATGTCGCGCTGTCGCTGGGGGCAAGAAAGCCTTTCGTTCGCTTTGAGGGAAACCGCCATGTCGTCGTCGATCCGTTCGCAGATGCCGAAGCTGCGAAACGGCTCGATCACCTTCCGACCACCATGAGCGTTGACTATGTGCGGGTCTGGGAAGAGAGGAGGGAAGAATAGAGAGCGGGATTTTCGGCTTCGAACCATCAATCTTACCGGAAAGCTTTATGGAACCCCGGTATTGACGCAACCGCAACCCGGTCTTTAACCCGAAACCGGTTGGCAGCTCGGTAAAAGCACCGATGGTCAGGAATGTTTCCCGCACGAGTCCGCATTTTGTGCTGCCTGATCGCTGGTTGCCTGGGCATGGGACAGCTACAGGCCGATATCACGATTGAGGTTTCTCCCGATGGTCCGATCCGGAGTTTGAGCGAGGCGCAGTCTGAAGTGCGGAAGTCACGCAGGACGGCTCCGTCGGAGTCGGTGAGGGTTGTGATAGGCGAGGGGGTCTACCGGATTTCCGAACCCCTGGTGTTTACTCATGAAGATGGCGGGACTGCCGATGCTCCGGTGGTGTATGAAGCGGCTCCGGGTGCCCGACCGGTAATTTCCGGAGGTCGATCCGTCCCCGGGTTCAGCAAACAGGACGACGGACTTTGGAGTGCGAAAGTTCCGGAAGAATGGCAGTTTGAGCAACTCTGGGTGAATGGAAAACGCGCAGTTCGGGCAAGGGAGCCGGACCGTTTTTTTCACTACCTCTTGAAATCCCACGAAAAGATCGGTCCCAAAGGGGCCAACCCAACAGCCCGGCAAACCCTTTTTGTCCGGCCTGATGATGTGATTTCGATGCGTGGTATTTCCGATGAGGAACGAAAACGCGCCCAGATTCTGTTGTTTCACAAATGGGACAACACCCGCAAGTTTCTCGATTCGGTGAACGTGGAGAACGGGCGATTGGGGATTTCAGGGAGGGACATGAAGAGGTGGAATCCACTGACCCGAAACACAGCTTACCTTTTGGAGAACTATCGCGGTGCTCTCGACGAACCGGGGGAGTGGTATCTGAATCGGAAGGGGACGCTGCTGTATCATCCGCGCCCCGGGGAGGAGATTGAACGTTCCGACGCAATCGCTCCCGTGACGGAGCAACTGCTCGTGATCGCGGGTGAGGCTGGTGGTGAAAGGAAGGTCAGGCATCTAACCTTCCGGGGGCTCTCATTTCGTCACGCCGAGTGGAAGACCCCTCCCACCGGTTTTGAGCCTTCCCAGGCGGCGTCACCCATTGCGGCTGCGGTTCAAATCGACGGGGCCGACAGCGTGGGATTCGAGGACTGTGAGATCGGCCACGTGGGAATCTACGGGCTGTGGTTTCGAAGAGCCTGTCGCAATTGTTTTGTAAAGAAGAGTGAGATCCACGACCTCGGCGCCGGTGGTGTACGAATCGGGGAAACGAGCACTCCGGAAATTGAAGCGGAACGAACCGGTCATATCGTGGTGGACAACAACATCATCCGGAGCGGGGGACGAATCTTCCCCTGTGCCGTGGGAGTGTGGATCGGCCAGAGCAGCGACAACACGGTAACTCACAACGAAATTGCTGATTTCTTTTACACCGGGGTCTCGGTCGGTTGGCGCTGGGGATATGTGGGAGGAAGTGCCGAGAGAAACCGGATCGAGTGGAATCGCATTCACCATCTCGGTATGGGATGGTTGTCCGACATGGGCGGCGTTTACACGCTGGGGCCTTCCGCTGGTTCCACGGTAAATCACAATGTGATCCACGATGTGTTGTCGTGGAGTTACGGAGGTTGGGGGCTCTACAACGATGAGGGAACTACCGGAATCCGAATGGAGAACAATCTTGTTTATCGCACCAAATCGGGTGGTTACCACCAGCACTACGGCAAGAATAATATCATTCGGAATAATATCTTCGGTCTGTCCCGGGAATATCAGATCAAGAGATCGCGAGTTGAGGATCATCTCTCATTTACCTTCGAACGAAATCTCGTCTATTGGGATAGCGGGAAACTGCTGCACGGGCACTGGGACGATGAAAATGTCGCGATTCACCACAATCTGTATTGGCGTCCCGATGGTGGTTCTGTCGAGTTTGGCGGGAAAACATTCGAAGAATGGCAGGCCTCCGGGAAGGGGGCAGGCTCGATCATTGCCGATCCGATGTTTGTTGACCCTTACGAAGGAGACTTCCGGTTGAGAGAAAATTCTCCGGCGAAACAAATTGGATTTCAGCCTTTTGATTTCAGAAAAGCAGGTGTCTACGGGGATGCCGACTGGAGGCAAAAAGCGATGACCGCAACCATGCCGGAGATGGAGGATCCTCCGGATGTTCCAATCCTGGAATTACATGAGGATTTCGAGTTCGGCGATCTGCCGGTCACCTCCCGCGTCACGAGGGATGAAAATTCCGGAGACGTCCGTGTCGAGGAAACTTCCTTTGCCACATCCGGAAGCAAGGCAATGCGCTTCGTGGACTCGAAGGGGCAGACGCAGCGCTACTTCCCGATGCTGACGCTGGCTCCTGACCATGCGACAGGGGTTTCGCGATGCTCCTTTCAAATCCGTCTTGATGCCGAAGCCGTGTTTCAGCACGAGTGGCGGGACTCCGGTAATCCCTATCGCGTTGGCCCGACCTTGTGGTTCGAGAAGGGCGCGCTGCGCGCTGGAAATAGACACCTGATGGATCTTCCGGTGAATGAGTGGATTGGAGTAACGATCTCTGCCGCGCTCGGGGACCTGGCCGGAACGTGGAGTCTTACGATCACTCTTCCGGATTCGGAAACCCGGAAGTTTGAAGATCTACCGGTGCAGCATCCCGATTGGAGTGTCTTCAACTGGCTGGGATTTGTAAGTCAGGCCGACGCCGATACCAGCGTCTGGATTGACGATCTGGAATTGACTCACGAGATTGAGTAGCCCGACTCGCCCCGTTTCGAGCGTTACTCAGAGACCCGACATCAGGCGAGGATTTGTTTCAACACTCCCGTGCTGTCGCCGTGCCGTTCAGCTTTCACCCCGACGCCCTGCAGAAGAGTCAGCCAGGCATTGCAGAGCGGCGTCTCATCCGGAACGACGATATTCTCACCCAGTTTGATGCCGGCTCCTCCGCCCGCCAGCAGGGTCGGGCAATTGTGGAGTTCGTGTCCGGTGCGAATGTTGCTCCCGTAGACCAGTGCGAGATGGTCGAACAGACTGCTGCCGTCTGCTTCCCGGGTTGACTTCAGTTTTTCGATGAGGCCCGCCAGCATTGCACTGTTGGTTCGGTCACGCTTTTGCGAAGCCGCAAGTTTCTCGCCGCGGGTCGAGTGGTAATGGCTCATGTCGTGCGGATGAACCTTGGCACCGATGCTTTCCATGTAGCCCTGCCCGGAGGGCTGCCGGTAGGTAATGACACGGGTGCTGTCGGTTTGAAATGCGGCAACGAGCAGGTCGTACATCAGGCGAACTTCCTCCTTGCCCGCCATTCCTCCCCGGGGTTCGGAAAGAGGGGCGCCGGGACGGGGCACGCCGATCCAGGTCTCGTCCTTGCCAATGCGCGTTTCGATATCGCGGATGCTCTGGAAGTATTCCTCCAGCTTTTCGTTGTCGTCACGACCGAGTCCGCGTCGCATCGATCTTGCGTTCTCCATGACTGTATCGAGAACGCTGCGCTTCTGTGCAAGTCGGGCTTTCTGTTCCTCGATGGGTGTGTCATCGTTCGAAAAAAGGCGATGGTAGACCTGAACCGGATCGTCGAGGCCGGCGACCGGTTTTCCGTTGCGATCCCACGCCATCGAGAGCCCTTCCCCGTGCCCGCTGTTGGTGTCGGCCTTGCCCGGGTTTAATTGTAAGGAAGAGAAGCGGGTATGCATTCCGAGCTGTTCGGCCGCGACCTGGTCGGCGGAAATGGAATTGTGCATGCTTTGCCCCGGTTGTCCGAATTTGTTCGCTCCTGACAACCACCAGGTGCTTCCCGCGTGCCCTTCCACGGAAAACTGGTTCCACATTCCCTGGACGATGGAAAAATCAGACTTGTGTGCTTCCAGCGGTTTCAGCCCCGGGGGGAGCACGTAGTCCGGTCCGGTCGTGCTGCGGTCGGGAACCCATGATTCGTCAGTAACGCCCCAACCAAAGCCAAGAAAAACGAGCCGTTCCGGCGGAGTTTTTGCGCTGTTTGCCGCAGAGGAAAATCGAGTGAAACCCAGCGACTCGAGAAAAGGAAGGGCGATCAGGGCTTTGCTGCTCTGGAGAAATTGACGTCGGTTGGTCATGAGATTTTTCTACTATAGGGGCTCAGGTTGTCGCGGGACATACGTCTTCAGGTATGCATGAATGAAGCGACCGGATCTGTTTTCACCGGGTACGGAATTGTTTGCTTCGAACGATCGCATGGATGAACTCGCGAAACGCGTAGTCCCTTTCTTTGGCTTCGGCGACGATATTCTCAACGAGTTCCTTGTCGCGAAACCCTACCTGCCTGCCGAGTGCGTATTCGATCAGGCCCTCTGCTATGCCGGTAGCGAAGTCATCCTGCTTTGATACAAGAATATCGCGCAGCTCGAAATAGTCGCTGAATTCGGGACCGTTGTGAAGCTTGCCGGACGGATCGATCGTCCAGGTCTTTTCCTTCCCCGGAACGGGTTTGCCATTGTCGTCGGTCACGATGTAGGTGTTTTCGGTGCGCCAGGTCCCGACGGCATCGAAGTTTTCCAGGCCCATGCCGATGGGGTCGATGCGGCGATGGCAGCTCGCGCACTGCGCTTCCTCCTGATGAGCGACGAGTCTTTCGCGGGTTGTTAGAACCTTTCCTGACAAACGTGCCAACTGCGGGATGTTCGCCGGAGCAGGTGGCGGTGGATCGTTGAGCAGCTTTCGCAGGACCCACGCTCCGCGCTCGACCGGACTGGTCTCGTCGCCGTTTCCGCCCATCAGACTGATCGCAGCCATGCCGAGGAGACCGCCGCGAGGAGATTCAGCGGGAAGGGCCACACGACGAAATGCATCCCCGGTCACACCGCGGATTTCGTAGTATTCGGCGAGCGTTGCATTGATGACGACAAAGTCGGAGCGAAGCAGATTTCGAATACTGAGATTTTTCCGCAGCAGGTAGTCGACGGTTTCATAAATTTCCTTGCGGGCGGCGGCTTTGGTCCCGTTGTCGAAACGCCGGTGCTTCAGAAGGTCGACCTGGAAAAAATCGAGACGGTCGAGTCCGAGCCACTGATAGGTATAGGAATCGGAGAACCGGCGCGACCGCGGATCATCGAGCAGGCGGGTGGTTTGTGCGGCGAGCACGTCGGGTTGCGAGAGTTTGCCCTCCCGGGCGAGTTCCCGCAGTTGTAGATCCGGCTGTGATCCCCAGAGAAAGTAGGATAGGCGCGTAGCCAGTTCGATGTCTGTCAGGGGGCGCGCTACCTGATCAGGCGACGGCTCGGTCAGGTAGAGAAACATGGGCGATGCGAGAGCGATCGCGAGGCTGTCCCTGGCCGCATTCACGAAGTGGTCCCCTGCGGCGAGTCGCGTTTCGTAGTTGTCTACCAACGCATCGATGTAATCGCCACCCGGATCCTGCCCGCGAAATGCCTCCTTTGCGAAGCGTTCGAAGGCACCACGCACGATTTCGACCGGCGGTGCCGGTTCCTTTGACTTCTCGTCCAGAGGCAACGATTCGAGCGTGGCCAGACCCGCCGGAGTCTCGCGATCCGAATCGGGAATTCTCTCCATCTCAATCCAGTCGACCCACAAGGCAAGTGGTCGTCCCAGTCCGATCTTCATCCTCTTGGCTCCTTCCTGCTTGAGCACGCGGGAGACGAGGTAGTGATCGTGCGTTCCCT
>JAKSBG010000105.1 GCA_022361255.1 Verrucomicrobiales bacterium | reverse complement strand
TCGAGTCGGTGACGCGGAAGAGCTGCACGCCCTGGATACCGGTTTCGACGAGGCCGTTGCCGCTGATCCGGCTTTCGATGAGTTGTTTGATTTGGGTTTGGCTCACGCGGAAAAGATAGCACGACAAAGTGCCGTTTTTCCACCAAATGACACAATCAGGCAAGTATCCGAGAGGTTAACGCCTAGTTTTGGCGATGTGGGATATTTATGATTCGTCCGTAACCAATTCAATTCATGACAAAAAACGATTCTCTATTCGGACCCGAAGGCTGGACCCCGGAGCGACTGGGCTCTCTCGCCGGAAAAACGTATCTCATCACCGGTGCCAACGCCGGGGCGGGTTTCGAGGCGGCCCGGATTCTCCTTTCCAAAAACGCGAAGGTGGTGATGCTGAATCGAAGTGCCGAAAAATCTGCTGCCGCTATCGAGACCTTGAAGGAGGAATTCGGGGCGGACGCCGACGTGTCTTTCATCCGCATGGATCTCGCTGTTTTGGATTCCGTCAGGGACGCCGCTAGGGAGGTGTTGGAAAAAGAGTCCCGGATCGACGCGCTGATCTGCAACGCCGCCATCGCCCAGGTGCCGACACGGAAGCTGACCGTCGATGGTTTCGAAAGCCAGCTCGGCACCAATCACTACGGCCATTTTCTTCTCTGCGGAATGCTTTTTGATCGGATCGAAGCGTCACGGGGCCGGATCGTGGTGGTGGCCAGTCTCGGCTACAACCTGGGACTGAAAACGATCCAGTTCGACGACATGAACTGGGAGAACAGATATGGCGCGAACACCGCCTACTCGCAAAGCAAGCTGGCGCAGATGATGTTCGCCTACGAATTGCAGGACCGGCTCGCTGCAGCGGGTCGGACGGCGGTGCAGGTCTATGTCTGCCACCCCGGTTCCTCTGCCACCTCGCTCATCACCACCAGCGGCAGCCGGATGATGCGGGCGATCTGGTGGCTCATGACCAAGACCCCAATGGTCCAGACGGCGGAAAAAGGAGCCTACCCCGAAGTGATGTGCGCGACCGAAGAAGCATTGCCGGAGCAACGTGCCCTCTACGGTCCGACGGGACGCATGGAAGCTGTCGGACCGGTCGGCCGGGGCACCTTGAATCCCCACGCTCACGACAAGGAAGTCATGGTGAAATTGTGGGACGTTTCGGAGCAGGCGACGGGGTTCGAGTGGGAAATTTGACGGATTGTCACCCTGTCTCTGTTTGCGTTTCCGTAACGAAAGGGGAGGATTGGGAAGAGCCACCTTTCCCCACCTTCTTTCCACCATTCCGACCACTCTTGCCTTTGATGTCTATGGTACCCTCGTCGATCCCGTCGAGATGGGGAAGCATCTCGAAACTCATCTCGGGGACCGTGCCAAAGCCTTCGGGAAACTCTGGCACGAAAAGAAAGTGGAATACGCGTTTCGCCGGGGCCTCATGAGGCAGTATCGCGACTTCGAAACCTGCACGGCGCAGGCGCTCCAGTATTGCCTCGACGTGTTCGCTGTCGATCGATCGGAGAAAGAGCAGGCGGAACTGATGGAGAAGTTTTCGCAGCTCGATGCCTTTCCTGATGTTATTCCGGCGCTTGTCCAGCTGAAAGAGAAAGGTCACCAGCTCGTTGCTTTTTCCAACGGAACGCAGGCGGCCCTGCGGGAACTGCTGGGAAACGCCGGGGTTCTTCCTCACCTCGATCAGCTCGTCAGCGTCGACGAGGTAGCCTCGTTCAAACCCGATCCGAAAGCGTATCACCATCTCGTCGAGCAGACCGGTGCGACACGCGAGGAATGCTGGTTGCTCTCCGGCAATCCCTGGGATGTCATCGGCGCCAAGTCCGCCGGCCTGCGAAGCGCCTGGGTGAAGCGGGACGAGGATCGCATTTTTGATCCGTGGGAATTTTTCCCCGACCGGATCGTCCGCGATCTCGGGGAAGCGGTGGCGGCGATCTGAATGTGGATCAACCGTTCACATCCACCACAACCCGCCCTTTGACCTTGCCTTCGAGAATATCGGCTCCCAGCTGCGGCACGTCGCTCAGGGTCGCGGGGACGATCATCGATTCGAGCTTGTCCTTCGGCAGGTCGGTGGCGAGCCGTTGCCAGGCGGTGAGGCGTTTTTCGTAGGGACACAGCACGCTGTCGATCCCGAGCAGGTTGACGCCGCGCAGGAGAAAGGGAATGACGGACGCCGGCAGCTTCGCGCCTCCGGCCAGACCGACCGCGGCGGCGGAAGCACCGTATTTCAACTGACCGAGAACGCGGGCGAGCATCTCGCCGCCGACGGCATCGACGCAGCCGGCCCAGGTGGCGGATTCGAGCGGTCTCTTCACCACCGAACCGATCTCGTCGCGCGCGACGATGCGGGACGCGCCGAGGGAGGTGAGGTAGTCGGAGGTTTCAGGACGACCGGTCACCGCGGCGACTTCGTGGCCGAGCTGGTTCAGGACGGCGGTGGCGATGGAGCCGACTCCGCCGGCGGCCCCGGTGACGAGCACTTCGCCCTGCTCCGGTTTCAGGCCGTGCTCTTCGAGCGCGAGGATGGCGAGCATGGCGGCGAATCCGGCGGTACCGATGGCCATGGCCTGCCGGGTGGAGAGACCGTCGGGAAGCGGCACGAGCCAGTCGGCATCAACTCGGGCCTTTTGCGCAAAGCCGCCCCAGTGTCGCTCGCCCACACCCCAACCGGTGAGGACGACTTTGTCGCCAACCTGGTAGCGATCATCGTCGGACCACTCGACCATGCCGGCGAAATCGATTCCCGGGACGTGCGGCCAGGTCCGGACGAGTCCGCCGTCGGCCTTCAGGCAGAGACCGTCCTTGTAGTTCACCGTGGTGTGCTCGACCGCGACGGTGACGTTGCCTTCGGGGAGTTGGTCTTCGCTCAGTTCCTGAACGCTGGCGGAGACTTCGGACGGGCTTTGTTGTTCGACGAGGATAGCTTGGAAGGTCATGGGAGAATTCTTTTCTATCGTGCAACGAGATCCTCGATCACTCGAACTGTTTCCGCGATTTTCTGTCATCGAGGGCATCGGGATGCGGATCGGAAAAACTGTCGAGAGATCAGGTCATGATTTGGGGAGATTGGAATGGTAAGCAAGCAAGCCCACGACTTCACACTTCCACCACAACTTTCCCCATCGCCTTTCCACTCTCGAGCCGGGCATGGGCTTCGCTGGCCTGCTCCAGGGAGTAGGTGTTTTCATCGAGCACGACCCGGAAATCGCTCGATTCGATGATCGCGGCGAGGTCGGCGAGGATGGCACCGTGCTCATGGCGATTGAAGTCGTGCAGCATCGGGATCAGCATGAACACGACGTGCAGTGACAGGCCCTTGAAATGCACCGGCGTCAGGTCGAGTTCGCACATGGACACGGTGGTGGCAATCTGGCCGTTGAGCGCGGCGGCTTCGAAGGAATTCGGGAGGTTTTCGCCGCCGACGGAATCGAAGATGAGATCGAAACCGGCGCCATCGGTGTGTTTCCCGACGTAGTCCTCGACCGATTCGGTTTTGTAGTTGATCCCGGTCGCGCCGAGTTGTTCGATCAGCTCGAGTTGCGCATCGCCGCCGCCGGTAGAGTAAACATCTGCTCCCCAGTGTTTCGCGAGCTGCAGAGCGACGTGACCGACTCCGCCCGAGCCACCGTGAACGAGCACTTTCTGCCCTTCGCCGATCCCGGCGCGCTGCAGGCCTTCGTAAGCGGTGATCGCGACGAGCGGGAGGGCGGCGGCTTCCCGCATCGAGAGATTTTTCGGCTTGTGAGCGATCAGGTCACTGTCAGCTGCGATGTATTCGGCGAGGGCTCCAGGCAGGTTAGCGAGACCACCGGCACAGCCGTAGACTTCGTCACCGATGGAGAAGTTTTCGACTCCTTCGCCGACCGCTTCCACGGTTCCCGCAAAGTCCATCCCGAGCAGGGCGGGGAGCTCGGGCGAGAGAGGCAGTTCTTCGCCCATGTTTCGGATCATGGTGTCGACGGTGTTCACGCTGATGGCGGCAATTTTGACCAGCACGTGACCGGCTTTCACTTCCGGTGTCTCGATGTCGGCGGCTTCGAATGTTGCGTCTTCGCCGTAGGAGTGGAGGAGCATTGCTTTCATGATTTCGTTGTCAGGGTGGTAAATGATTTATTTGATCTGTGAATTGGTTTTACCTTTTCTATGAGCAAAACTGACATATTCTGAGGATCAGAAAAATTGATTGTTGAAATTGATTCAATGAGAGAAGCGAATAGAACGGAATTCCAGTTGGATGTGGATCTACTCAGCCTGCGTTCTCTGGTCGCGGTGGTAGAGGAAGGCGGATTCTCGGCTGCGGCAAAACGAGTGAATCGCACCCAATCCGCGATCAGTCTGCAGGTGGCGAAACTGGAGGATCGCCTGAATACCAAACTGCTCGAACGCACCAGCCGGTCCGTGTCGGTCACTCCGGCGGGGGAGATTTTTCTCAGCTACGCCCGGCGCATTTTGGAACTGTCCGATGAAGCGCTGCTCGCGGTTTCCGCGCCGGAAGAAAAGACACTGCTCCGGGTCGGGTTTGCGGAATACCTCGCGCCGCGGCATCTACCGAACCTGCTGGCTACGTTTCGTCGGGCGCATCCAAATTGTGAATTGAGTCTCGTGCTCGGCATGGGAGTCGATCTCTTTCCCTCGATGGATGAGGGAAAGCTGGATCTCGTCTTCGCCGGACCTGAGGCGGACAACGGAACGCTCCTGTGGGAGGAAGAGCTGGTCTGGACCGGGCCGGGTGAGGAGAAAGATGGTGAAGCAGGATCAGAGGAAAACGGGGCGGATCCGATTGACCTAGTCCTGATGCACCCGCCCTGCAGCTACCGGCAGATTGCTTTCGATTCTTTGACCAGTGTCGGTCAGCCGTGGAAGATGTCGATCGAGGCGAACTCGGTGCAGGCGGTGCAGTCGGCAATCCGCGCCGGTCTCGGCGTGAGCGTGTTGCCGTGTTCCGCAGTGGCGGAGGATTTAACGTTTTTGTCAGGGAACGAACTGCCCGACCTGCCGAACACATCCGTGATGTGCTACCAGCGCCCCGACCAGTCGCATCCGTATGCCCAGCGCTTCATCGACTACCTGATGTCGAGTGTCGAAGCGTGAAAAAGGGGAACGTCGCGAGGACGTTTTTGTCCGGCTATTCTTTCCGCCAAATCTTGACATCATCGACCCATGCGGCACCGGGGACGAGCAGCCGCAGGAGACCTTTGGTGGGGTGGGCGATGCCTTCGGAGCGAAAGCTGCCCGCTGTTTCCCCGTTCAACTGGACGGTGATCTCGTCGCCTTTTACATGCACCAGCAGATCATGCCATTCGGCCAGGGCCAGCTTTGGGGTGACGGGAAAGGAGGCAAATTTGCTTTGGTTCAGTTCCCTGAGTTTCTCCGGATCAATCGTGCCATTCTTTCGGGCATTTCGAATTTCGAGATTCATGAAGCCGGTCTTTTTGTCTTCAAAGGAAACTTTGTCGAGTCGGATTACGGCGTCGAAAAGGTGTCCGGCGTGAACCGTCTTGAGGCTCATGTCGGCGAAGTTCAGTCTCAATTCGTCCTTTTCCCCATCGAGCCGGAAACGCATGCCGATGGTCCCGTCGGTGAAGGCAAACTCGTGGCGCGTCGAAACGGCATGATTTGCACCCTCGGCGGTATGCATGTGCATGGCACCCTCACGGAGATCGACCTGTTTGCGACCGCCCGCGGTTTTGTCACTGCTGGTGGTCCACTCGTTCCCGGGCTCGTCCTTTTCCTCCTGCGACTCAGTTCGTTCGAAGTCGTCGGAGAAAATCAAAACACCAAACGAATCTTCCGCCGAAACGGGAAGGAAGGGAGAGGTCAGAAGAAGGACAATCGCCAAAGCGGTCACCACGCCTGGATAGGTTTGCGTATGCATGGCTGGAACGGGTAGGGGAAAAGGACTGGATCTGCAAGCGGGGAGGATGACGGGCCGTTCCGCTTTCGAGTTGTCATTTTCTGTTATTCTGAATGGATGTAACGCGTTCCTTTGTAAGAAGGGGAGGGAAATGACCACGCCGCAATACATGCAAAATTGCTCAAGCTTCCTTCCCGGAAAGCCAATCGCCTGATTGCGTTGCAGATATTTTGTTAACTTTATCTGTCTTCGGACATTTCCTGATGGCGGAGATCGAATCGTCAGATCGATGCCCTTTCTCAGTATGAAGTTTTTTGCAAAATCCCTGATCCGGTTGGCCCTGCTGACATCGTCTTTGCTTTCTACCAATCTCCGTGCCGACGAGGCCATTCTCGTCGAAGCGGAATCGTTCGCAGAGCCCGGTGGTTGGAAGCTCGACACCCAGTTCATTCACAACATGGGCTCGCCCTATTTGCTCGCGCACGGGCTGGGTGAGCCAGTCGAGGACGCCGTGACCACCGTCGACGTTCCCGCCTCCGCGACCTACCGGGTCTGGGTGCGCACCAAGGATTGGGTCGCCCCGTGGAATGCACCGGGGAAGCCGGGGCGCTTTCAACTTGTCGTCGATGGCGAAGCGCTGGAGACGGAATTCGGGATCACCGGAGCGGAATGGCATTGGCAGGATGGTGGCGAAGTAGCCCTGGAAAAAGGAGAGCTGGAGCTGCGTCTCCGCGACTTGACCGGATTCAATGGGCGCTGCGATGCGATCGTGCTTTCCACCGGGGACGAAGCTCCGGACAACTCCAGCGAAGTTCTGCCCGCCTGGCGTCGGGAAATGCTCGGCTACGGCGAGGCGATCGAGGATGCGGGTGAATTCGACATTGTCTTTATTGGCGGTGGCTATGCGGGAACCTGCGGCGCGATATCGGCGGCGCGGATGGGCTTGAAGGTCGCCCTGATCCAGGATCGCGATGTGCTCGGCGGCAACGGCAGCTCCGAGGTGCGAGTCTGGGCCAAGGGCAACACGCCCGGCGGGCTCTATCCGGTTGGTGACATCGTTCGCGAAATCGAGGATCACGCAGCCTCTTCTCCGGGCACCTACGAAGAATTTGGCGATGACCGGAAGGAGCGCATCGTGCGGGCAGAGGACAACCTGTCCCTCTTTCTCGGTCATTTCGCCTACGACGTGACCATGAGTAAAGACGGCAAGCGGATCGAGGCGGTGCAGGCGCTGGAGGTTCGTTCGGGACGCATTCGCGAGTTTTCCGCCGACTTCTTCTGCGACTCCACCGGTCACGGCACCATCGCCCTGAAGGCCGGAGCCGACACCACGATGGAGGAACGCGGTCGCATGGGAATGAGCAACATGTGGCGCTGGCAGAATACCGATTCGCCGAAGGAATTTCCCGAGACTCCCTGGGCGCTCGATCTGGACGAGACGGGATTTCCGTATCCGAGACGGCATCATGCCGAGTGGTTCTGGGAAAGCGGCTACGACAAGCATCCGCTCGACGATCTTGAGCTGATCCGCGACTGGAACCTGCGCGCCAACTTCGGCGCATGGAACGCGATCAAGAACAAAGGAGCCTTCGACCGCTACGACCGGACCGGCAACCAGCACGCCAACGCCGAGCTGACCTGGATGGCCTACATCGGCGGCACCCGCGAAACTCTGCAGGTGCTCGGCGACGTGATCCTCACCGCCGACGATATCAGCAATGCCCGGGCGTTTGAAGACGGCTGCGTGCTGACGACCTGGTCCATCGATCTGCACTATCCCAAGGAGCAATACATCGGCGAGTTCGCCGACAATCCGTTCATTTCCTACGCGGCTCACGATCGCGCCGTCGACCGAACCGTCGGATACGC
>JAKSBG010000139.1 GCA_022361255.1 Verrucomicrobiales bacterium | reverse complement strand
GGAAACGATTGTGAACTGTTTGCTTTTGAAGGAGGGCGGCACGGCTGGTTCATTTTCAACATGAACAACTACCGTGAGGTAATAGGAAGAATCGATGCGTATCTTGAAACACATCGCTGGATTGCGCCCGGTCGCCCCTAGTTGTTACTTCGGCGCCGCCTCATTCTTCTGCGGCTCTTCGAAAAACAACGCTCCCGCCGTTTTCGTTTTCCTCCGATAAATCTTTCCGCCATTTGCGACATAGAGATACGTATGTCCCGGACCGGCGAAGCAAACGCTGACGAGGTGGTTTTCAGGATCCGGTTTGGCAATCACGCCACCCATTCTTCCGGTCGGGTCGAACATCTGCAGACCCTCGGCCGTTGTGACGTAGTAGCGACCGTGCTTGTCCGTCGCCATGCCGTCACCTTTGGCAATTTCCGGATCGGCGGCGGGTGTGCGCATTGTCATGTAGTTGCCGGGGTGGGAAAGGGTGCCGTCCTCCTCGATCCGGAAGGTCCAGACGAACTTTCCGCCGTGATCCGAAACGGCCAGGGTTCCCTGGTCACGTGACAGGGTGATGCCGTTGGGCTTCGTAACGACACCTTCGCTGACCACGGTCATTTTTCCCTCCGGGTCGATCCGCCGGATTTCCTTCGTCGGCGTCATCGTGAAATAGAGATTGCCGTCATGGGTAACCACGAGATCATTGGGACGCACTTCGTTGACGAGTTCAGTTTCTTTGCCGTCTTTGGAAAAGCGGACGACCCGTTGCTGGCGTGCGACGCAGGCGTAAAGGTTGCCGTCGGCACCCCATTGCAGCCCACTGATACCGGGGGCGTCTTTGATGAATTTCGTGACCTTGCCCTCGAGGTCCGCTTTGAAAACCGCATCGCCCCCTTTGACGTCGGAGAAATACAGGTTGCCCTCTGCATCCGTGGAAAGCCCGTCGGTGAATTCGAACCCTTCGACAGCGACCTCCCAGTCTTCGCCATCGATAAGAACCTGGCTGAGCGGCATGTCCTGGGCGTGTAACAGGCCAAGCGTAGAAAGCAAAACGGTGAGAAGAATCGGTCGAGTCATGCGGCAACCATGTACAACTTTACAACTTCCTGACAACTCTTTTACCGCGCCCTGACAAAGTTTTCAAAATCTGTCCGTATGTATCTACATGGACACACTCTTGAAAAAATCCGTGTCGGTGCTGGGAGCGTTCGCGCTCGCCGGCGTGCCATTTGTTTCCGCCAACGAAAGATCAATCAACAGCAAAGAGGAATCACTCCTGCATTGCCGGCAAACCGTTGATCGCCCCCTCATCGTAAAACGAGGCCAGCCGGAAAATGTGGTCATCAAAATTGAAGTGGAGGGAGCCGATGTTCCCCGAGGTGACCGGATGCCGCTGAATTTGGCCGTCGTTCTCGACCGCAGCGGTTCCATGAGCGGGGCAAAGCTGGAACAGGCCAGGCAGGCCGCGATGATGCTCGTCGATCAGCTCGACCGCGACGACGTTTTTTCCCTCGTGGTCTATGACACCGAGGTGGATGTGATTTTTCCGGCAGACCGCCTCGGATCGCGCAGCAGCGAGATCAAACGTCGCATTCGCCAGATTCAGACCGGCGGCAGCACGGCACTCTACGGTGGCGTCGATTGCGGTGGTCGCCAGTTGGAAGAATTTCTCAGTAAAAATCGCATCAACCGCGTCATGCTTC
>JAKSBG010000526.1 GCA_022361255.1 Verrucomicrobiales bacterium | reverse complement strand
TGGCGCGGCAGATCACGACAGCGGCAATCACGCCGGCGAGGTCCGCACAAAGCCCCGCCGCGAGCGCGTGGCGGGTCCGGCGAACGGCGACCGATCCGAAGTAAACCGCGAGCACGTAGAAGGTGGTCTCGGTGGAGCCAAACATGGTCGCGGCAGTGTACTTGATCGTTTCCGATAACCCTTCATTCGTGAGTATTTCGACGAGCACGCCCTGACTTCCACTGCCACTGAGCGGTCGCATCAGAGCCATGGGGACGAGTTCGGGTGGAAATTTGATGAACTCCAGAACCGGACGCAGGAGATTCTGAAAAAGAAAGAGCGCACCGGAGTTTCGGAGCAGTGCCAGAGCCGCTAGCATTGCCACAATAAATGGCATGATACGTACCGCCACGTTCCATCCCTCTTTTGCTCCTTCGACGAATTCTTCGTACACCGGGATTCGCTTCAGGGCAGCAAAGACTACGAAAAACACGAGGACGAAGGGAATCGCTGCGACGGAAATCGCAGACAGGAATCTTTGAAATCCGGAACGGTCCTCATCGAGTTCTTTCTCATCGAGCGAAGCACCTTCTGCATCGAGCTGAATCGCAATTTCCCGCAGTCCTAGAGTTTCCTGCAATGCAATGCGACGGTCCGGAAACATTTCCAGAAAGACGATTCCGATGAAGACAACGAATATTCCTGCGAGAATCACCTGACCGCGCCCGGATATGGCGCGATCTTTCGCCTCTGTCTTTGATTCAGCATTTTCCTTTTCGTCCTTCACCGGCTCAGCTGCGGAGCGATTGAAAACCGGCATTCGCTCAAAGGTTTTCACCGCGAGAATCGCGACCATTGTTGAGAAAAGGGTGGCGCCGATGGTTGTTCCCACAATGGCGTAAGGCTCGGCAATCCCCTGTGCCGCGAGCAGACCGATCGCGGTTGCGGGAATCAGGGTGACGGAGCTGGTATTGATCGCGAGAAAGGTGCACATCGCGTTGGTTGCAGTGCCTTTGTTAGGATTTAGATCGTCGAGATGCTGCATCGCTTTCAGCCCGAGCGGAGTGGCCGCATTCCCGA
>JAKSBG010000441.1 GCA_022361255.1 Verrucomicrobiales bacterium | reverse complement strand
GTGCCAGCATGAAGACACCGGCGGCAACCATCGTCGCGGCGTGGATGAGCGCGGAAACCGGAGTCGGGCCTTCCATCGCATCAGGAAGCCAGACGTGAAGGGGAAGCTGAGCTGATTTACCAATTGCACCACAGAAGAGGGCAATAACGGCAAAGTTGAGAAGCGTCATGTTGGCGACGCTTCCCACGTTTTCTTCGATTTGGTCGAAATAAAACGATCCGGTCAGCACCCACACCATGAGGATCCCGATCATGAAACCGAAGTCCCCGATTCGGTTGGTAAGGAAGGCTTTTTTCGCCGCGTCGGCTGCAGAACTTTTCTGATACCAGTGACCAATGAGGATGTAGGAGCTGACACCCACCAACTCCCAGAAGATGAACATCATCACGAGGTTGTCGGCGAGAACGATGCCTGTCATCGAGAACATGAAGAGCGAGAGCCCGGCAAAATAGCGGGCCTTCCCTTCGTCGTCCTTCATGTAGGCGAGCGAGAAAAGGTGCACCAGAAAGCCGATCGAAGTGACGATCAGCATCATGCCGCGGCTGAGCTCGTCGAGGGTGAATCCGATTTCGACAAGAAAGTCATCCCCGAGCTGGAGCCAGGGGAAGGCTTTTACTTCTCCTACATCACCTGCTGCGAGTCCGATGCAGAGGAAAAAAGTAATCGCGGCAGAACCGGTCGAAAGCAGTGCGCTGAGGCCGGACCAGCGTTTCAGTCCAAGCAGAATCGCTGCCGCCACGAGCAGGGGCAACAGGAGAACGGTCCAGGCAGACATGTTGGGATCCATGAATTAGAAAGCGGTCGAAAATTCAGAACTTCATCGAATTGATCTTCGTCACGTCCGTGGTTTCACGGGAGCGGAAGAGAGCAACGATGATCGCAAGGCCGACGGCTACCTCAGCGGCAGCCACGGTAATGATGAAGAAAAGAAGAACATGCCCGTCGTAGGCGGGTTGCCCCTCCTGCACGTTGAAGCGGGAAAAGGCGACAAGAGTGAGGTTGGCAGCTGCGAGCATCAGCTCGAGACACATGAAAATCACAATGAGGTTCCGGCGGATCAGAACTCCGGCGAGTCCTACAGCAAAGAGAACTCCGCTAACGAAGAGGAAATGGTTGAGTGTGAGGGCGGATTCCATGAAACAAGCGGTGGCTGGTTCGAATTATCTCAGTTGTTTCTTACTCAGGACGACAGCGCCGACGGTAGCAACGAGCAACAGCACGGCAACCATGAGAACAGGGAACCAGTATTGGCTGAAAAGCAGTTCGCCGATTCTGTGCACGTCAGAATTCCCCGGCCCTTCGGCCGTGGCGAGTTTCGGGATCGTTGCGTCGCCGATGTGACTGCGCTTCAACACGGTGACGATGAGAATGGTGATTCCACCTGCAACACCGGCGGCGCCGAGTGCTGCGATGAGGGGGAATCTCCGTTTTTCCTCCTCCTGAACATCCAGAAGCATAATGATGAAAAGGAACAGCACCATGATGGCACCGGCATAAACGAGGATCTGCAGGACGCCGACAAGATAGGCATCAAGCTGAATGAAAAGCGCAGCCAGTCCGAGGAAGGACACGATCATCGAAAACGCGGAGGTAACCGGGTTTTTGTTCACGACGACTCCGATTCCGCCCACCAGCGCCAGGGCAGCAAATATGTAAAAGAGAAAAGTCATTCTATGGGAAGAAGGAAAGGAGTTGAGAAGGAAAGGAGTCGAGAATTGTCGGTGCGTGAGTTCTGTAACGTTTGTATGCGGTCTCTACTCTGCCCCTTTACTATTTGAGCTCATTCCACTTGTTCACGAGTCCTTCGCGCACTCCGCCGATTTCGTAGAGACGTTCCTTGTCGTGAACCATCTGTTCGCGGCTGGTTCCGGTAATCGCGTAATCCTTGCGGAGAAAGATTGCCTGCTCCGGGCAGACTTCTTCGCAGAGCCCACAGTAGATGCAGCGGATCATGTCGATGTCGAAATTCCGGGGACGCTTCTCCACTTTGGCCCACTTGTCGTCGGACGGAATTTCTTCCGGCTTGATTGTGATGGCACGCGGCGGGCAGATGAACTCGCAGAGTTGGCAGGCAACGCAGCGTTCGCGACCCTGTTCATCCGTGACGAGGGCGGGTGCTCCCCGGTAGTGTTCCGGAAGCTGGTCGTCCCATTTCTCCTCGGGATATTGCATGGTGACCTTCTTTTTGCGGGTCACGATTTTGAGAAAGTGTCCCAGTGTCACCCGCATCCCCTGCGCGAGCGCGGGAAGGTAGAGGTGCTCCCACCACTTCAGTTTTGGACGTTTTACGACGATAGCCATGGTTGGTTTTCGGGGAGGGTCAGGAAGCGCGGTTGAACCACCACAGCAGGGCGGCGGTCAGGACGACATTGAAGAGTGCAATTTCAAAGAAGAAGACCCACCCGAGGCGCATGAGTTGATCATAACGAAAGCGGGGCAGGGTCCAGCGAACGACGATAAAGAAAAGGATCAGTCCGATGACTTTAGCGAAAAAGGTTCCGATGTGGATCAGGCCGTGCCACCAGGGAACTTCGGCATCGACGCTTTCCGGGGTCAACCAGCCGAAGGGCAGGCTCCAACCACCGAGGAACAGGGTCACGGCGAGGCCGGAACCGATAATCATCGCAGCGTATTCACCGAGAAAGAAAAGCGCGAACTTCATCGAGCTGTATTCGGTGTGGTATCCGGCAACCAGCTCAGTTTCACATTCGGGAAGGTCGAAAGGCAGACGGTTCGTTTCCGCGAACATCGACGTCATGAAGATGATGAAAGAAATAAACACGGGGATCGCGAGGATCCATCCCTGAACACTGAGACCTTCTCCCCAGAGCGGAAGAAGTGCCCAGCCGTTTTCCGCCTGGAATTGAACGATGCGGCCGAGGTTGAGCTCACCGTAAATCATCAGGAGAGGAATGATGGAAAGGCCCAGCGAGATTTCGTAGGAAATCATCTGACTCGTCGAGCGAACCCCGCCGAAGAAGGGGTATTTCGAGTTCGAAGCCCAGCCTGCGAGAACGATTCCGTATACGGAGAGCGAGGCGATCGCGAATACGAAGAGCGGTCCGACGTCGAGGTCGGCAATGACCATTTTTTCCCCGAAAAGCTGGCTGCCGAAGGGAAGAACTGCGCAGGTCAGCAGGGCGGGCACCATGACCAGGGCCGGAGCCAGCCAGAAGTAGCCCTTGCGGACATGACTGGGAGTGAAGTCTTCTTTGAGAAGGAATTTGATACCGTCGGCGACCGCCTGGAACAGGCCGAATGGTCCGACCCGGTTCGGTCCGACGCGATCCTGAATCGCAGCACTGACGCGGCGTTCCGCCCAGACTGACATGGCGACCAGCGGCAGTGTCGTGAGAAACACGAACACCACGATCTTGATCGTTGCAGCGATGATGAGATGCCAATCCATGGAAATTCAGGGTCAGCCTACGATGAGGCCCTTTTCTTTGCGTTCTTTCTCCCGCTCAAGCAGCGGAATCGTTTCGCCTGTTTCGATCAGTTGCAGACCAAGGTCTCCGATTTGACCCCAGGAGAGGCCGGAAAATTCGGAGACTTCAGCAGCGAGTTGTTTGAAGATGTCAGTAGCGGAATAGATACCGTTTCCTCCGCCCGTCGTCTGGATGATGTCGCGGACAATCTCCCAGGGTTCGAGCGTTTGACCGGGACCATCGACGGCCTTGTTGAGACGCTGCAAGCGCCCGGTTACGTTGATCATCGTGCCTGTCTTCTCCGCCCAGCAGGCGCCCGGAAGCACGACGTCAGCAACGTCCGCAGTCGGATTGGCCATCGGATAGGAAGTCAGGAAAAAATCCAGTTTGGCGAGCTCGTCCGGCGTGAACCCGGCGTCGTCGACGAGATTCTCCTGGAGGCAGAGAAGCGCCTTGATGCGTCCCTGAGCAATTCCTTCTTTGATGGCGCTCAGCTGGGAACCCGGAGTATTCAGGCCAAGAACAAGTTTCACTCCATTCGTATTCGGATTCCGGTCTGCCGAAATAAGATAGCCGTCGGCTTCTCCTTCGCGGGGAACGGTGTCGACGTGACCGGCATTGAGGTGTTTCACGAGGCGATTCACCATGAGAAGTTCCTCGTTCGTCATCCGGGCGGAGGCAATGACCGCGATTTCCTCACCGGAAATGCCTGAGAGCTTGTCAGCCGTAGCTGCAAGCGCCTCCTGCCAGGTGGCCTGGCGGTGCTTGTCGCCGTCCCGAACGAGAGGATCGGTGAGGCGGGCTTCGCTGTCGATCCAGTGGTAGTTGAGCCGATGAGAATCCGGCATCCAGTCGGAATTTACGTCGTTGTTCTGACGCGGTGTGATGCGGTAAATTTTATCCTGACGACTGAAAACGGTGATGTTGCAACCAGTGGCGCAATTGGCGTCAATGGTCTTCGTTTCCTTCATGAACCAGACGCGCATCTGGAATCGGAAGTCGTTGGAGGTCAACGCTCCAACCGGGCAGATGTCGACGGTGTTCAGAGAATAGTTGTTCGCCAGTTCGCGGCCCGGATAGACCGTGAGAACCGTGTGGCTGCCCCGGTCGGTGAACCCGAGAACCGGATCGTCGGCGATTTCGTCGGTAAAACGAATGCAGCGGCTGCACATGATGCATCGCTCGTCGTCGAGGCGTATGCGTGGCCCCACATCGACGTTCTTCGGCTTCTTCACCTTCTGTTCACGGAACCGGGACTCGCCGTTTCCGTGTTCGACGCTGAATTCCTGCAGCGAACACTCTCCGGCCTGGTCACAAATGGGACAGTCGAGCGGGTGGTTGGCGAGGAGAAGTTCCATCACTCCCTGACGGCACTCTTCGGTCATCTCGCTTTCGGTGCGGATGCCCATGTTGGGAGCGATCGTATTGGCACACGCAATCGCAGGACGGGGAATCCAGGAGATAGGAAGATGACCGTCCTCATCCGGCTCGGGCGGATCTTCACCGGGGCGGGGCCGCGGAGGCATGCCCATTTCGACGAGGCACATCCGGCAGTTACCGGGTGAGGTCAGCTTCGGGTGGTAGCAGTAATGAGGCACTTCGACATCAACCTGACGGCAGGCTTCGATCATGCGGGTGCCCTTCGGGAAAGAATGCCATTCCCCGTTGATCTGGACGTCTATGAGATCGGTCTTTTCTTCGCTCATCCCAGGTTGGCTGCGGCAGTGATTGACTCCGCGTTGAGAAGTTTTTCTTCCAGTTCCGGATTCGTATCCGAGACAAGCTCGTCCCGGAATTTATCGATAAAGCTTTCCGTCGGCCAAGAGCAGGCCTCACCGAAAGCGCAAATGGTGCGTCCGTCGATGTTGCGGGCGACGCTGTCGAGCGTGTCGATGTCGGAAGGCGATGCCTTGCCTGCCACAACACGATCCGTGATCTTTTTCATCCACAGGGAACCCTCGCGGCACGGCGTGCACTGACCGCAGGATTCGTGGGCGTAGAAGTTGTTGATGTTGTTCAACACCCAGCTGATGGAGCGGCTGTCGTCGATTACGATGACGCCTCCCGATCCGGCCATGGATCCGCAGGCGGCGAGGGTATCGAAATCCATCGGGATATCCCAGATCGTGAGGTCACGGGTGTCGTCACCGCGACCCACCGTGAATACCTCATCGGCACGGAGCACTTTTGCGGAAGAACCACCGGGTATCACTGCTTTCAGCGAACGCCCTTCCTTGAGGCCTCCGCAAAGATCATTGATAAGCTCGCCCATCGTCACCGAACCGACTTCCACCTCGTAGTAGCCGGGCTTTTTGACATCACCGCTGACGCAAAGGATTCGGGTGCCGGTGTTGTTGGGCTTTCCGATTTTCGACCATTCTTCACCGCCGACCTCAAGAATGTGCTTCACGTGGCACAGCGTCTCGACGTTGTTCACAATGGTCGGGCAGAGGTAGAGTCCCATTGCGGCCGGGAAATAGGGTGGCTTGATTCGCGGGTAGGGGCGTTTTCCCTCCAGCGATTCGATCAGGCCGGTTTCCTCGCCGCAGATGTAGGCGCCGGCTCCACGGTGCACGTAGATTTCGAGATCGAATCCGCTGCCCTGGATATTCTTGCCGAGATAACCTTTCTTGTGAGCTTCCTCGATCGCTTTTTCCAAAATCTGCGCGCCTTCGGGAAATTCCTCGCGGATGTAGATGTAGGCGAGGTTCGCACCCACCGCGAAGCACGCGATCGCCATGCCCTCGATGAGTTGGTGCGGATCCTGATGAATAATGTAGCGATCCTTGAAAGTGCCCGGCTCGGATTCGTCCGCGTTGCAGATCAGGTAGACCGGTTTCTCGTTGTTCGGCGGGAGAAAGCCCCATTTTACCCCTGCAGGGAAGCCGGCTCCGCCACGGCCGCGCAGACCGGCCTGCTTCACCTCGTCGGTGATCGCACCCGGTTCCATCCCGAGCGCCTTTTTCAACTGATCGTATCCGCCCTCGCTCTCATACATAGCGATCGAGGTATCCCAACCGTCGCGATCCACGTTTTTGAAAACGATGCGTCGCTCCTTGGGGTGCGGCTCTTTTCCCTCTTTGTAAATGGCGCTCATGCTGGTGAAAAAATCGTCAGGGAGAAGGACTTACTTGTATTGCTCGAGGAGGCCGTCAACGTCGCTGACTGCTTCGTGGAAATCATCGTTCACCAGACAAACCGGGCCTGTCCCGCAGGAGGCGAGACATTCGGCGAATTCGATGCTGAACTTCCCGTCCGGACTCACCGCAATCGGGTCGTGATGTGTCACTCCGGAGCGGTCGATTCCCGTTTTCTCGCAGATTGATTCCATCAGCTCGTAACTTCCCGCCATGGCACAGCTCAGAGTGCGGCAAACGCGGACGTGATACTTGCCGGGTGCCGACTGACGGAATCCCGGGTAAAAAGTTACCACCTCAAGAACCTTGATCGGTTCCAGTTCCAACTTTGCTGCAGTCCACTCAATGGCAGCTTCATCGATGAAGCCGAAGTGATGTTGCAAGGTGTGAAGCACGGGAAGAACCGCCGAACGCTTGCTCACCGGATAGTGGGTGATGCGTTCGTCGACTTCTTTTTCCAGTTCGGTTGGAATATCCAGTGACATGGTGAAAGCGGGGCAGGTGAATCAGCGGTCGCACTCTCCCATGACGAAGTCGAGGCTGCCGAGAACCGCGACGGTGTCGCTCATGAGACAGCCTTCGAGAAGTTTCGGGAGGATGCTGAGATTAACAAATGAAGGAGCACGAATTTTGAGGCGATAGGGAACGCCGCCACCCTTCGAGTGAATGTAAAAACCCAGTTCGCCCTTCGGATTTTCCGCTCCGAAGTAGACTTCGCCTGAGGGAGCGTCGAGCCCCTCGGTGACGAGGATGAAGTGATGGATCAGCTCCTCCATGCTCATGAGGACCCGCTCTTTTTCCGGCAGCTTCTGTTTACTGTCCGCCACATTGATTGGTCCGTCAGGCAGGTCAGCGAGAGCCTGGCGCAGAATACTCACGCTCTGGCGCATTTCCTCCATGCGGACCAGGTAGCGGTCGTAGCAATCGCCGACGGTTCCCACCGGGATGTCGAAGTCGTAGCGCTCGTAATCGAGATAGGGATTCGCCTTCCGGACGTCGTGCTCGACGCCTGATCCGCGCAGGTTCGGGCCGCTCAGCCCCCAGGCGATTGCGTCTTCCTTTGAAATCACTCCGATGTCGCGTGTACGGTCGAGGAAAATTTTATTCCGTGTCAGGAGCGTGTCGACCTCGTCGAGGCAGGTCAGAAATTCTTCGCAGAATTTCGAGAGATTGTCCGTGAAGCCATCGGGCAGATCGCGGATTTGTCCCCCTACCCGCGTGTAACTCGTTGTGAAACGGGCTCCGGTGAGCTGCTCGCAGAGATTGTAGATCGTTTCCCGCTGTGTGAAGGTGTAGAGGAAAACCGTCATCGCTCCCACGTCCATCGCATACGCGCCGAGGCCGAGGAGGTGGGCGGAAATTCGAGCCATCTCGCAGCAGATCGTACGAATCGTCTGACCGCGGGCGGGAAGTTCCCAACCCATCAGCTTCTCGACCGCGAGAGCATAGGCAACATTGTTCGCCAGCGGGGCAAGATAGTCGAGCCGGTCCGTGTAGGGCACGAACTGGTTGTATTGCATGTTTTCCGCAATCTTCTCGTCGCCACGATGGAGAAAGCCCACGTCCGGATCCGCTTTGGTGATCGTTTCCCCGTCCAGTTCCAGAATCAGACGAAGCACGCCGTGCGTTGCCGGGTGGGACGGGCCCATATTGAGGACGAGCTTTTCGCCGACAAGATCTTCCGTCGTTTGCTGATAGCCCTCCACATCCGCTCCGGCAACCCGGGCGGCAGTGTCATGAATTTCGAGCTCTCTCGTTTCCGTGGCCATGGCAGGTATTTCAGTTCGCGAAGACGTGAATGAGTTACGCCACGTCTTCGTCACTGGGTTTCGAGTATCGGTGAGCCGTTTTGAGAGTTCAAGGTGAGTTTGTGAAAAATTTCACAAAGTCTGCAGGGCGGGGGAGGGAAATCGAGAAGGGGGATCATTCGGGCATGGGAATGTGGGCATACAGCAGGAAGGGGATCGCTCTGTCGGTATGCTCCCCTCGCCGCAAATTTTCCGATCACTCTATTTTCCCGCTGGTTCTATGCGTTATAAAAACGCAGGTTGTTTGTATTCGTCCAACCGCAGCTTATCCTTGATGGTCAAACCATGGAAAAAGAAGAAACATTTCAGAGCGGCGCCGGTAGTGGCGAGATGGAGGAGAAAAAGAATCCGGTCACCACGGTGATCGTTGGTCTGCTTGGGGTCTTTTCGGCAATCTTTCTGCTGAATCCCGGGTTCGGAGCTCTTTTTGAAATTCCGGACAATATTCCGGTGATCGGGAATCTCGATGAAGCTGCCGCTGCGGCGATCCTCATCAGCTGTCTCGCTTATTTCGGAGTCGACATCGGAAGCATCTTCGGCCGTAAGAAAAAGGACGAAGACGATGTCATCGATGTGGAAGTGCAGGACCGGTAGCCGTCCGCGTTATTCAAAACGCACTTTCGCGAGATAGATGCTCGTTTTTTCCTGGTGCGAGGAATAGTAGCTGATCCACAGCATGTTGTCTTTCCAGACGAGACCTGGATAGCTGGTATCCCCGCCGCTGGGTAGTTTGAGGCATTCTGCAAGGGTCGCTGTTTCCGGGTCGAGCCAGGAAAGGGAAGTCCGTGCTCCGCCTTTGACGAGACGGGTCACGGCGATGATGCGCCCGTCGGGGAGGCGGATCATGTTCGGTCCGCCGATGCGTTCGTTCATTTGCGTCCAGGTCCACTTGTCGTAGGGCGGCTTTGATTTTCCGAGGTAGGCGAGCTTGTTTCCCGCTTCATAGCGAAAGAGGCACAGTGCGGTGTCGTCATCGTTGAAAAGAATGGTGTCTTCGCCGGCTCCGGCGGGGAGATTTACCTTGTTGATCAGTGTCTCATATTTTT
>JAKSBG010000307.1 GCA_022361255.1 Verrucomicrobiales bacterium | reverse complement strand
GGTGCGAAAAAAAAAAAAAAAAAATGGAGATCTCAACGCTGACTGATCATCTCCTGGAAGACTATTTCTTTCTGTTCCAGCTCGTTTGGGCATTGCTCTGGATTCTTACTTTCTTGTTCCTGAATCGGTTAGGCAGCTCGTTTGCTATTCATCTCTTCTACCGCGTCACTCCCTTCATATTCCTCCCAGCCACGCTCGTTTTCGCTGAAACGCGTGAGTATCTCTACTTTCAAACAGTGCTCGAAAGTCGGGACAACGACCTGATTTATGAGAACCTTACACTTTGGCGCTTCACCGGTATTGTCAGCTACGTGCTATCAGGGATGATACTTGCACTCTTCGCCTGCCGTCGAGATGCCGGAGCGAACAAGTTGAGGCACTCAAGCCCTGACCGCTACGAGTCGAAATGACTTTTCTGATTCGCCAGATTATCCCACAATCAACCCGCGCTCCCCGTCAGGGCTGAGTGCTCTTTAACGTTCGTCTCAGAAATGCCAGCGATTGAGAACATAGGCGAATTCGTGCGGGATGAGACGTTCGATGATTGGTGGATCAGCCCAGAGATTCCGATCCCTTTTCTAGATGGCAATAAGATGTCTATTCGTGTGATCGAACTCGATGAGTCTGAGCTAGACGGCGGCAAGTTTCCATCGAGCGTAGAACAGACGGTTCGATCATTCCTGAAGCTCGATTCCGCTGACCGACGCGCGACCAATCCGCAGGTCTACGAGAATTACGTTGAGAACCGAGACTACTCCCATTGCTTTCTCCCGTGGATGCTTCTCGGAGCGTCGCAAGTCTGGCGTTACAATCGACCGACCTCGATCAGCGTAATGCGGGACTTCCGCGGTTTTGATGACTCGTCATTTTCTGTGGTTGTTGCCTTCGACTGCAAATGGCAAGACGAGCGTGGGCTTGCCTTGGTTTATCACGAGGGTCGGACTTTGATTCGTGTGGGTCCGGATGATGGCCACATTCACGACTTTCGACCACCGAGACCGGACACAGACGAACAAGCCGACGCTGGTAAGCCCGATCCCGCCGCGAGTTGATTGACTAACCTGATTCGAATCCTTAACATGCATTTGAGACCGCGCCCTCGGATCGGGCTACCAGGTCTTAAACGTTAGGCCAAGAAAAATGGGATACTCTCTTTACATTGAACGTGAAAATTCTCCGATTCCCACCGAGGAATGGGAGGCTGCAGTCGACGCAACTGATGGCATTCGGCTCGCATCAAGAGATAAAGAAACTGTAACGAACCCAAAAACTGGTGAAGCAATTTCGATCAAGATGAACACATTCGACGTGGAGCTTTTCTTACCAGAGATGGATCAGTGGATTCTAGCCATAATGTGGTCTGAAGACAGAGGATTCGGCTCTTTCAATGCACGAGGTATTTCCGCAGCAACTGATTTTGGGGATCTCGATGATCCCGGCTGGAAGGCGATCAGTTCTCTTGCTAGAGCGTTGAGTGCTCAGATTCGCGGAGAAGAGGGAGAGGTATACAATCTTGACAATGCGCAACCGAACCGGGCCTAACAAGCTAGCGATGGACAAGCCTGATACCGCTGTGAGTTGATTGACTTCCGTGATTCGAATCTCTACCCTGCACTCGAAGCATCGCTCCCGTATCAGGCTGCCATGCTTCGGACGTTCGC
>JAKSBG010000144.1 GCA_022361255.1 Verrucomicrobiales bacterium | reverse complement strand
TTGCAGATTCTCTTTTACATCATCGAGAACCAACTCCAGATCGTCGACAAGGTCGATCTTGGTGAGTGCCACTACAGCTTTTTTCACACCGAGATAGGTCAAGATCTGGTAGTGCTCTTCAGTTTGAGGCATCCACCCGTCATCAGCTGCGACAATGAACAGTGCCAGGTCAATGGCCCCGACCCCTGCGACCATATTTTTCACAAAATCGGCGTGACCGGGGACGTCGATCACCCCGAGTGCGAGGGTGTCCCCGGAATCATCGGCAGCAGGAATTTCGAGCTGAGCAAACCCGAGCTCGATCGTCATCCCGCGGGCCTTCTCCTCCGGAAGACGATCCGGGTCGGTACCGGTCAGGGCTTCAATCAACGAACTCTTTCCGTGGTCAATATGACCGGCTGTTCCAATGATGTAGTGACGTGATGCCATGAAAATGGGTAGAGATAACGAAGCGTTCAACGAAGCCTCTTCCGCACAAAAGTCGAGAGCAGATCCCCTGCAAGAATGACAGAGGAGCCGAGCAGAACGTAGAAAAACATCCTGTCCCAGAAAAATCCTTTTGAAAGAGCAATCAGTTTTCCGAGAGTGAGCAGCCCGAGCATGCCCAGAACCGTCGCGTCCTTGACGCAGGTTTCCCAGCGGTAGAAAAAGTAGATCAGAAAGCGGTTAAAGCTGCTGGGAACAATCGTCGTTGCGTAGGTCGCAAATCTGCCGCGCCCCGTTGAAAGCGCATTCACGGCGGCATCCTGTTCGCGGCTTCCGTTTTCCGTATTTTCGACCACCTCTCCCCAGAGACGACCAAGAATTCCGTAGTTGTGGATCGCGAGAGCAAGCACCAACGGCCACACCTGAAGCCCGAGCAGCGAGAGTAGTAGAAAGGCAATCAAATACTCGGGTATCGCACGGGAAAGGACAAAACCAAAGCGCATGCCGGGCCCGACGATGCGCTCGCGAAAAGAAGTGCCTGAATCCTCTTTTCCCGACCAGACACCGAAAGGGTTCTTTCTCGAAAACTGACGACTCGCTAAAGAGAGGACAGGGAGAACCGCCATCGCCGAAAGAAGAATCGCAGCCGTTGCGATGGCAACAGTAGTGAGCAGGGCGATAAACCCTTCATCGGTCAGCAAATCCCATGCCCAGGGAAGGGCATCGCCCCAGTCACCGGATTTTCTCACTGGAGACGGCACCAGGCTCTCCGTGAAATTAAGAAAGTTGGTCCAACGCCTCTCGGCGGAAAGCCTCCCCATGAGCGAACCACTGCCCAGCCACGCCCAGGCAACTCCGGCAGCGACAATAGCG
Source organism: Verrucomicrobiales bacterium (assembly GCA_022361255.1). Classification (GTDB taxonomy): domain Bacteria; phylum Verrucomicrobiota; class Verrucomicrobiia; order Verrucomicrobiales; family DEV007; genus Arctic95D-9. The sequence continues at coordinate 19,463 of JAKSBG010000144.1, read as the reverse complement.
GCACTGATCCACAGATAAGGACTTCGCCGCCTCTGTTTTTTCAGCTCGTTGATGCGCGCCGACCTTGAATCGCTTGCAATCATCCCGTGCAGCCTCCTTCCACTTGATTCAGACGCCGCCGAATTCCCGCTCCCCAGAAATCGACCAAAATGATCATTCCCAGAAGAGGATAGAGATAGGTCCAGACCTCCCGGTAATAGGCTTCCTCATGAGAAAGCTGAATGTAGAGGCCGATGGTTTCGATCCCGACAAACCCGAGTACGGCAGAAGACCGCAAAGCGCATTCAAAACGGTAAAAGCTGTAGGTAATCAGGTTCGGTAGCGCGGCCGGGAAAATCCCCACGAGAAAGGTTTGCAGTGGACGGTGCCCGATCGCTTTCAAAGCGAGACCTGCTGCTCTGGCCTCTTCATCTATCAATTCAGAAAACACCTTTCCCAGTGTCCCGGAAAAAGGCAGCGCCAGAGCGATCATTCCCGCAAGCGGGGAAACGCCCATGGCAGAAAGAATCAGCAGTGCCCAAATCAGCTCGTGAATGGAGCGAACCAGGCTCATCACAAACCGCGAGACAAAATAGACAGCGCCCAGAACCGCTTTCAAGGGTCGAGGGCACGGCGTCGGCCACCACGCAGACGATCCGAGAAAGCCCATCACGAGTGCGGCCGGGACAGCCAGGCTCATCGCCCCGAATGCGAACTTCAAAGTCAAAAAGAGACCGTGGAACGCCTTTACCCAGATGGGAATAGCATCCACCGGGGTATTGGGATCCTCGTAATCAAACGCCGGATGCAGCGCAGCAGCAAAAAAACGTCCGGTTCGCTCCCAGTGAGTGGCATCAGGCGGCAGCAGGCCGGCAGGCTTCAGGTCAACATACCAGGCACAGAGCAGAAACGTGGCAGCAAACGCCAGTATCACCCGGCGATGTTTTCCGTTCCATGCGGCTCTGACATTCATACTATCTTCCGTCAAAGATGCCTACGCGTCCTGCATCATTTCCTCGTCACTGAGTTGATAAAGCTTGTCCAGTTCATCAGCAGAAAGATCATCTGGATTGCCGTCCAGAACGATGACTCCGCTTCGCATTCCGACCAGTCGCGGGAAAAACTTTCTGGCAAGATCAATGTGGTGGAGACTCATGCAGAGTGTGAAACCATGCTCCCTCGAGAGTTCCGTCAGCAGTTTCACCGTATCGTGCGCCCGTGCCGGATCAACCGCTGATACGGGCTCGTCGGCAAGAATTACGTCCGGCTCCTGAAACAGCGCGCGGGCAATCGCGACACGCTGCTGCTGGCCACCGGAAAGCCTGGAGGTACGCTCAAAGAGTTTTTCTTCGATACCGACCCGGTCGAGAATCCCGTGAATCTGCTCGATGTCGCTTCGCGAGGGAAAAAGCAGGTCACGGACGGATCGCAAGGTGCCGCGCGCGCCCCCTTTTCCGAGAATCACGTTTTGGAGCACGGAAAGGTTCTCAACCAGCCCGAGATGCTGGGGAATGGTCGCAATCCGGGTGCGCAGCTTTTGCAGACGTCGGGCACCCAAACCGGTGATCTCTTCACTCAGCACTGAGACCGCTCCCTCGTTTACCTGGTTCGTGCAGTTGAGCGCGCGAATGAGCGTTGTCTTCCCGCTGCCGCTGGGGCCGATAAATGCGACCTGCTCGCCCTCAGCAACCGAAAGGTCGACGGAATCAACGGCAGCCAGCGAACCAAACCGGACCGTGGCTCCTGTAATCTCGAAAGCGTTCGACATAGGGTGACAAATAAAAGGGGGCAGGGAAATTCCCCGCCCCCTCTCACAAAGTATACTGACAGTTCAGGATTATTCTTCGATCAATCCCATTTTGACAGCCGTCTGTTTGATGCCGTCAAAGTCTTCATTTTTCGCGGAAATGATGGCCTCGCGATTGATCGCTTTCAGCGCATCAGAACCGGCAGGAGCGGCAATCAATGCTGCCTGAACCTTGCCGATGAATTCATCGCCGAATGCTTTCTTCACCTCCGGGTGGATCGTGAAGTTGTAGTCAGCGTAGAATGGAGTCGTCCAGATCTTGACCGTATTCTCGGCAATCTTCGGATCGCTTTCCACGAGCGAATCGTAGGTTTTGTAGTTCAGAGCACCTGTCTGATAGGTTCCATCAGCCACAGCGTTCGCCGTTGCGACGTGACCACCGCTCATCTGAAAACCGGGCTTCTGAGTGAACCACTCGTCGGGTGCAACGCCCCCGTTGTTTTCCATAATGAAAAAAGTGGGCATGAGGCGACCTGACGTTGATCCGGGCGAACCGAAGGTGAACGTCATTCCCTTGATTGCTTCGGGGAAATCAGGAGAGGGCTTCAACCCTGTAGCCTTATTCGCGATGAAGTAGGATTTGTACTTCGGGTCCGCCTTACCCTGAGCGATGGCTTGCGCTCCCGGCACTGCCATGCGGGCCTGAACACCGGAAAGGCCGCCGAACCAAACGAGGTGAACCTCGCCGTTGGTAAATTTGGTTACAGCGTCTGTGTAGTCTTTTGAGAAAAGAAATTCGGTTTCAACACCGAGCTTCTCCGTGAGATAAGCAGCAAGCTTATCGAATTTTGCCTTTTGATCGGTGATCTTCTCGTCAGGAATCGCTGAGAGATAAAACGTCGCCGAAGGTGCCTCCGGTATGTCTTTCGGAGGATTGTCCGAAGAGGATTGATTTGAGTCGGTCGACGATGGATCCCCACCGCAGCCGACTAGGGCCAAAGTAGTTACCACTGCCAGACCGACGTGGAAAAGGTAGCTTTTCAACATCGGTATTTTGGTTTGGTTCTGATTATTCGGTAAATCATTTCTGATTTTTCGTCCGGCATCAATCAGTAGCAGAAAATCAAATTCCGCTACAGGCCAGACGCCTTCAACCTGTCAATGCTTACGGAAAAAATCCAGCAAATTATCAGACAGAATAGAGTCCTGCTCCGGGAAAACGGTTCTCAAGTCGAGACGGTATCCGTCTTCAGCCGTGTATCCCATCACGGGAACGTTCGTCTCACGAAGTCCTGCGGAAAGCGCCGCCACGGAAACCTTTTTTGGTCTCAAATCCAAAGCGAGAGAGGGAATCTCCGCCTTCGGCATGGTTCCGCCACCACAACGGGCAATCGTTTCGACAATTGTCACTCCGAGCGCCTCAATTTCCGTCAATTTATCCCGGATCGCTTCCGCTCTCGGTCGGAGGTCTTCTTCAACTGACGCGGCCAGCATCTTGATCAAAGGAAGATCCGGTCGGTCGGTGCCCGCGCTGAGGTAGGTTTCCACCGTTTCCTGGAGCCCTGTCAAAATCATCTTGTCGCACCGCAACGCCCGAAAGAACGGCTCCTTCTTGATACCTGCGACGAGGTCGGCACGTCCCGCAATAATCCCTGCCTGAGGTCCCCCGAACAGTTTATCTCCGCTCACGCAAACCAGGTCCACCCCACGCCCCAAAACTTCCGTCGCACTTGGTTCGTGGGGAATCGGTGCCAACTCCTCTGTTCGCACCATCGCTCCGCTACCAAGATCCTCGACAACCGGCAGACCATGTTCTTCACCAAGCGCGACGAGATCCTCCGTGGAAGGCTCCTCCGTAAAGCCTCCCATCCAGAAATTGGAACGATGAACCTTGAGTAGCATTCCCGTTTTCGGCCCAATCGCGTTTTCGTAGTCAGCCAGCGAAGTTTTGTTTGTGGCCCCCACCTCAACCAGTTTTGCACCGCTCGCCTCCATGATTTCGGGAACGCGAAAGCCACCACCGATTTCGACCAGCTCGCCCCGGGAAATCACCACTTCGTTTCTCTCTCCGTTGGCAAGATGCTTCAGCATCAGGATAAGCGCCGCAGCGCAGTTGTTCGTGACTGTGGCAGCCTCTGAACCGATCAGGGTAGCCAGACAGGTCTCGAGATACCCACCGCGCTTGCCCCGCTCTCCGGAATCAAGATTCAACTCAATGTTGTTGTAATATTGTCCCACACCGCCGATTGCCTTCACCACATCCGGAGAGAGGGGTGACCGGCCGAGATTGGTATGAATGCAGACACCCGTCGCATTGATGACAGGATGAATTCGCGAACGATGAAGCGACTCAATTTTTGCCCGTATCGCAGCAAGTGTTTCTTCAAACTCCCCGACATCCAGGTTTCCCTCCTTTACGCCTTCCCGCATTTCGTCGACAGCCTCGCGAACAAGCCTCGTCACCAGCGGTTGTGGCAGGGGGGGCAAATCACCGGCTTTCTCAAATGCAACCAGCACTTTGTCTACAGCCGGAATGCGCGCAAAAGGATTCGACGTCGGTTCACTCATTTCCGCAAAGGTAGCACGCCCGCGGAAAAAGGCGACATGAGGGAATCGTAGCCGGCACTACACAACCGATACCAGATCCCCCTCACCGGCAGGAGTGATGCGCCCGATGACACTTTGCGTGAGCGTGTTTGCTTCGCTCAAAATTTCGAGAACACGATTCAGGTTCTGTTCCGGCACACAGCAAAGGAGTCCCCCGCTGGTCTGCGCATCAGCGAGCAGGTAGCGGAGAGAGCCGGATACGCTCATGCCGAATCCGGTATCCGCCTCAGCGGTCTTGAGATTCTGCTTCGTACCTCCGGGAACGCATTCCTCTTCTTCGATGAGACGAATGATTTCATCGTCAATCGCAGGCACATCCTCAGAATGAATCGTCGCCCGCACCCCGCTGGATCGACAAAGGGAAACCAAATGCCCGAGAAGTCCAAAACCCGTTACGTCGGTAGCACATTTCACAAGACCTTCCGCAGCCAGCTCCTGCCCCGGCGTGTTGAGACGACTCATCAAATCAATTCCCCGCATCACAACTTCGCCCGAGGTCAGCCCTCTTTTGATACCGGTTGTCAAAATTCCGGTTCCGAGTGGTTTCGTCAGGACCAAAAGATCACCGGACTCCGCACCTGCGTTGGTAATCATCCGGTTCGGATTCACCATGCCGGTAACGGACAATCCGTAAATCGGCTCCGGGTTTTTGATCGAATGCCCGCCCGCAAGAGCACACTCAGCCTCGGCAACCTTATCGGCGCCACCCCGCAAAATTTCGTGAATGATATCGAGCGGAAGAATGTCTGCAGGCATTCCGACAACGTTCATCGCCGTCACCGGACGCCCCCCCATCGCATACACATCGGATAACGAGTTTGTCGCAGCAATCTGGCCGTAGAGATAGGGGTCATCGACGATCGGCGTGAAAAAATCGACGGTCTGGACCATCGCCAGATCATCAGTGAGACGGTACACGGCGGCATCATCGGAGGTGCTGGCACCTACGAGCAGTCGCGGATCTTCGAACTGATTCAGCCCGCGCAGGACCTGCGCGAGAGCCTCCTGGCTAAGCTTGGAAGCTCAACCGGCGCAGGAGGACAGAGAAGTAAGTTTGATGGTTTCTTCAGACATGTTTCTTAAAACAGATAGACGGTAAAGTGTTCACGAAGCTTGCAGTTTTTCCACACCAAATACGATAAGACCTTTCTAACTCGTCGCATCCACCACAACCCGGCTTCCTTCGTGAGCTGTCACGATGACTGCTTGCCCTTTTTTGATAAACTGCCCGTCACTGACAACATCGAGCAATTGCCCATCGACCATCGCTTTTCCGGAAGGAACCAGATCGGTGGTTGTTTCGCCCCTTGAACCGACGAGGTCGAGTTCGCCCCCCTCATTGCCTGCCGATGAAATGGCAGCCCCGTCATCAATTGCTTCCTGGAGAATGAAGCGACTGCCGAGCTTTGTTTCCGGAAGAAAGCGCATCCCGGCGAGTATCGCGATGATGGCTCCCACAAACCCCAGAGAGACGGTGATAAACCCTCCCCGGAAAAGGGAGAGCCAGGATTCTGCTCCCGGCAATCCCTCCCACTTCCATTCCAAATCAACGCGATCCACCATTGCAAGGCCAAGGGCAACCAGAACAAGTGCTCCTCCAACGGCCCCGGGAATAATCGCCCCGGGAAAAATGAACACTTCCACTGCTATCAGGACGAGCCCTAAAACGAGAAGCACTGCCAACTCGTATCCCGCAAGATTTCCGGCAAGGTAGTTTCCAAAAAAGAAAATACTGAAAGCAAGGACCCCGACCAGCCCCGGCAGCCCGAACCCGGGACTGTTCAGCTCCATATAGGCACCCGCCAAACCAATCACGATGAGGAGAATAGAAAGCTTTTGAACCCAGTGCGCAAAGGCCTCCATGCCGAGAGGTTCCGCGCGGAGGACCTCCGCTTCGATGTTTTCCTTCTCAAGAATTTCTTCAATGCTGTTCGCAACGCCCTTGGCGAGGACAGGGCGTCCGCCAATTTCCTCGGTAGCGCGTATTGTATTGAGGTTGAGCACGTTCCCCGCCTCGTGAATCACCACCCCGTCGATTTTGACTTCCTTCTCGCGGGTGACAAATGCTTCCGCAACATCCGGATTGTGGCCCTTCAGCTCGGCAACATTTCGTACTGTCCCAATGATCATCTGGGTGATTTTGTCTTCCAGCGATTCGTTGAGGTCCTGGCCGGTCCCGCTGATCACGAGGGCCGATCCAATCGTTGCCGCAGGGCGCATGTAGATGTGGTCGGTACCCACCGCGAGTATTGCCCCGGCGGATTCCGCCTTCGGATTTACAAAGGTAATCGTCGGAATACTGAGACTTTGCAGCGTATCGAGAACGAGACTATCCGTATACCAGGCAATTCCACCGGGAGTGTGCATATCAAAAACGACTGCAGCAGCTCCGTCCAGTTCCGCCTTCTTCACGGTTCGGTCAATAAAATCGAAAGATGCCTTTCCGGTGGCGAGGGTATCCATCCCCACCTCGATCACCACCGTCTTCCCCCGGTAGCTTCCCTCCTCCCGCTTGCCAAAAAGGGTTTCCTCTTTTGGTTCATCAGAAGTTCCCGCATTCTTCTTTTTGGATTTTTGAGAAAGCCTCTCGCGATTGTCCGACTCCCCGAACTCGCGTGGAGTAAGAAACAGCGCATCCCCCGTCACCTTCTCCCGCTTCAACACCTCTGCCGCAGTCTTTGCCGTCGCTACCGCAAAGAGAGGTTTGCCATCAAATTTTCTCACGGCTTCGTCAGCAGTCAAAGTCAGCACATCGTTCTCAGAGGAAATCAACTCTTCCCCCACCATTACTTCTGTCGATCCATCCACCATCGCTTCAGCAACCGCAGCCCTGTGCCCTTTCAGTTTTGCAAGGCTCCTCGCCCGCGCTTTCAACACCGATCTTTTCTGCGCGATGTTTTGCCTTCGTTTCTGCTTCTCCTCTTCCTCTTCATCTACACCTTCAACCGCTGCTCCTGCTCCCCCGACAATTCCTGATGCGCGAATGTAGATATTCTCTCCGACCAGGGCGAGCAATGCTCCAGGACCGGTTGCAGTCGAATTGATAAACGAAACCGTCCGAATCTCGCTTTCTGCAAACGCATCGAGAACACGTTCGAGAGAATCAACCGGCACCTCGCCCCTCACGTCAAAATCGAGAACAATGACAGAAGCCTGTTCCTTTCCCGCCCTCTCCAGAATGCGAACAATCTCCCGCGTCCGCCTCCCGTCGCTTAAGTCACTCGATTCGACACGAACAACAACCGGACGGCCTGCCCAGGTCGACGCCAGAGCCCCGTCTGCTTTTCCCGCATCAGCAAAAAGGGGAGCCGTTACAAAGGCAAAAAACAGCAGGGCAACCGTGACAAACTGGGGAAAAACTCTCATACCGATAAGGTTACGGTAGAAGTGACCGTCGTGAACGTCTACGAAATTCGAGAATTACGAAGTAGCGTTGCTTTCCATCACTTTTTGCCTTCGATGCAACAGGGCAATGAACACGAAAATTGCCACAGAGAGGGAAATCAGAACAATCGTAAGCAGCGTCATAACCACCCGCAAGGTTCGGCCCATATTCGATTGGGACACACTGAGTGTGAATTCTCTACGAACTCCACTCCCTTTGATCTCCACCTCCATTCCAGGTTGGTTCACCTGAAAATCTCCCAGAGAAACCGCCTGCTCTCCTCCCCTTATGCGCGTCGACGGTATCCAGTTGTTTAATGGAATCTCCGTTCCCTGGTTCGCGTCAAAGATATGTATCTTTCCACCCGGGGGCAACTTCATCTCTTTAAGAGCCTCCGATTCGACTTTCGTTTCCGAGATCAACCAAACGGTATACTTCCCGGGTTCACCCAGTGTTACCGTAAAGCGATCCGGAATAACACCTCTGCCCTCTTCCTCAAACAACCTGGGAATTTCACGATAGGCAAACGAACCGGCCAACGCCAAACCCAGCAAAAGAAAAATCACCGGTATCAAAAAACACACCAGTAGAGACATCGGCTTATTCATGGAATCAGCTTTCGCCCTCAGTTCTTCCTGACATGTTTCAAGCTCCCGCCGAGACCGACCTGACCATCCGCACCGACCAGTGAAACGCCTCCGGTAATTTTCCCTTTCTCAAACGTATTTTGAACGGTGATCTCGCCATCTCCGATGGGCGCCCGCATTTCAACACCGTCATCGGAAAGATTCACCTGAAACCGAAGCGCTTCATCCATACCCGTATGCCAGTATTCGCATTCGATCAGTTCCGTCGCCGCGTTTTTCTCGAATATCCAATGGAACTGCTGGGATTCCTCTCCCCAGACCCGGTCACCCTCCACCGTGAAACCACCCTCATCATTAACCTTCGCAGACCAGTCTTCCCGAATCGGAATCACTTCACCGTCAGCGGAGGTCAACTCCCCTTCCCCATGCCACTCTCCAACGATTTTTGAGAAATACGGATGGTCGGCAAAATCATTTCCATTCACCTTCGCCAGTGAAAAAACGGTAGCTATGCAAACCACCAAACAAACAACGGGTCGATTCATCACGCAGGCACAATGACAAATCGACAGGTATTGGACAAGGATAATACGGTGACAAAGATCGCCATATACCCAAAAGAGAGGCTTCTACACCTACATGACCGTTCCCCTATGCCATCTCCGAAAACGGAAATATTTCCTTTAGTATCACCTGCTCCGGAAAGCATTCCTTTTGTTCACGACTGTGGCTGAAACTAACTTACAAAGGGTGAATCAGCAGCACCAACATCAAAAGCTACACAAATGCAAAGAGTTACAAAACACGATCCGGCGAAAAAAACACCATCAGCGCTGCAAAGAATCCAGTTTTCGCCTGACCTCTGAAAGAAAACGTTCTTCGGCATCTTCAAGTGGCCCCGGCAACCTCGCGCCAGCCGCGAGTGTATGTCCCCCCCCGCCGAAAATCGCACAGATTTCCCCCACTCCGGCTGCGGGATCCTTCGAACGGGAGCTCACACGAATCTTTCCACCGGGAAGCTCTTCGAAGAAAACAGCAATTGTCACTGAGTCGATCGCCCGGATCACATCGATCACCCCTTCCGTGTCACCGAGCTGAAGCCCCAGTTCCCCGGACACGCCGAGCGGAAGCCTGACAGATGCACATTTTCCATCACAATCGAAACGCAATCCCTGAAGCAGAATTTGCATGGCCTCGACCCGGCGACGCGGATAGTTCTCATACAGCATCCGGTTCGTCCTGCCGAGATCGACTCCGGCATCAATCAGAGCACCCCCGATCCGCATCGTTTCGGAGGTAGTGGATGGATACCGGAAACTGCCTGTATCGGTAGAAATGGCAGCATAAAGGTGGGTTGCGATTTCCGCATCGATCTCCCATCCCGCGGCTTCTGCGAGCTGGAAGAGAATCTGCCCTGTCGCAGGGGAATCGCTGTCGACGTAGTTGATATCCGCGAACTCCGAGTTGCTGACATGATGGTCGATATTGATGGTGAAAACGCCCTCAGGCACCACCTCCCAAACCGCGTCTCTAATCCGGTCACGCCCGGCCGAATCGAGAACCAGGACCAATTCACAATCGATCATCTCCCCTGCCACCGGACGCTGAATGCGTTCCGTCTGCGGAAGGAAGGCGAGCAGATCGGGGACCTTGTCATTGTTCATTACAACGACCGATTTCCCCGCTTTTTCCAACAGCAATGCTGCCGCCATCGCCGACCCGATCGCATCTCCGTCCGGTCGGTCGTGGCTCAAAACCAACACCCGCGAAGCGGAATCGATACGTTCGATAATAGAAGAAAAGTCACCCATCTCGCGGCGAATCTAACAGGGTTGAGCCGGTGACTCAACCCTCCTGCGCCGAAGGCTTCATAGGGTTGCGCGGTGAAGTGAACAGGGTTAAGTCGATCACTTCAACGTCAGCCGCCGCGAACCGGTCAAGATTCCTCCGGAAGATCGATCTCCCCGATGTCATCAAGAATATCGAGAACGCGAACGCCGCGCTCGACAGAATCGTCGGCAAAGAAACTGAGCTGCGGGGTGTTCCGCAGTACAACTCTCTTCATGACCGTGTTCTGAATGAAGCCCCGCTTTCTCTCGAGCTTCATCAGCACCTCCTCGGTCTGCGCCTCGGAACCGATCACACCCAGATAAACCTTGGCGGCTTTCAAATCTGCAGCTGTGTCGACATCATGAATCGTCACGAGAACGTCCGGAAACTCGAAGTTCTTTTCAATGCACGAGCTGATCTCACGCTTGAGAAGCTCGTTCACTCTGGCAATTCGCTGTGACATGGGCTTTGCAGTAAAAAGTAGAAGCTTAAAGGCGACCGGCTAAAGAAAGAGACGTTCCTGCAGAGGAAAACCTTTCACGTTCCCACCTTTTGCCATGAGAGACCCGCTCCGCCGGTCAAAGCGTCTGCTCCAGTTTCTCCAGCTCGTAACATTCGATGATGTCACCTTTCTGGTAGTCGTTAAACTTACCGAGCTTAATCCCGCACTCGAGGCCGTTTTTGACCTCTTTGACATCGTCTTTAAAACGGCGCAGCGTGGAGAATCCACCATCGTAAATGGGAACTCTGTCACGGAGAACACGGGCACGGGCGGCCCGCGCGATGCGACCGTTGGTGACCATGCACCCCCCCACTTTCCCGGAGGAAAGTTTGAAGACTTCTTTCACCTCGGCGTGGCCGATAACGTTCTCGCGGGTTTCCGGATCGAGGAGACCGAGCATCGCCTCTTTCACCTGATCGATCAGTTCGTAGATAATGGAGAACAGCTTTACCTGCACTCCCTCACGCTTCACGATAGGCTGCGCTTTTGACTCAACCTTGGTATTGAAACCAATCACGACCGCGTCAGATGCACTGGCGAGAAGAATATCTGCTTCTGTAACCGGGCCGGCTCCCTGACGAAGAATCTCGACGGCGACTTTATCCGATTCGATCTCGTTGAGCGATTTTTCAATAGCCTGCAGAGACCCTTGCACGTCGGCTTTAATGATGAGTTTGAGTTTGGTCTTTTTACCCGACTCAATATTGGAGAAAAGTGTTTCGAGAGCTGATTTCTGCTGCGGTGCGAGCTTCTCTTTACGAACCTCGTCGAGACGTTCCTCGCTGAGTTTTTTCGCTTTCCGCTCAGACTCCATTTCGATGAGTTCGTCACCGACATTGGGAACTCCGGAATACCCGACGACTTCAATCGGTGTTGCCGGCCCTGCCGTTTTCACCCTTTCCCCGGTGTCATTGATCAGCGCTTTGACTTTGCCGTACTGGTTTCCGCATATGAATGCATCACCGACATCGAGCGTTCCGCTTTGAATCACCAGTGTCGCGGTCGGGCCTTTGCCGGGCTCCGTGCGGGCTTCAATTACCGTTCCGCGGGCAGCTCCCTCGGGGTTGGCTTTCAATTCAAGAATCTCCGCCTGAAGATGAATTGACTCGAAAAGATCATCCAGCCCGGTTCCCTCCGTCGCGGACACCTCTACGCAGATGGTTTCTCCACCCCAGTCTTCCGGGGCAAGATCGTTTTCCTGCAATTGTCCCTTCACCTTGTTCACATCGGCACGGGCAAGGTCGACCTTATTGATTGCGACAATAATCGTTACGCCGGCGGCGCGGGCGTGATCGATCGCCTCGTAAGTGGTCGGCATGAGTCCATCGTCGGCCGCTACGACCAGAACGACGATGTCAGTGACATTCGCCCCGCGAGCGCGCATCTCCGAAAATGCCGCGTGACCGGGAGTGTCGATAAAAGTTACGACCTGGTCACCGCGAGTGACCTGGTAAGCACCCACGTGCTGGGTGATTCCGCCTGCTTCACCGGAAACCACACGCGATCCGCGATAGGCGTCGAGCAACGAGGTTTTCCCATGATCGACGTGCCCCATGAAAGTAACGACCGGGGGACGGATTGTGAGCTTCTCCTCCTCGACCTCCTCGATATCCTCCTCTTCCGGAACTTCGATAACCTCTTCCACCTTATGAACCCCGGCACCTTTTTCCCGCTTCTCTTTCTCGAAAACAAAACCATGTTTTTCACAGAGCTGGGAAGCCACGTCGGGTTCGATTGCCTGGTTCAGATTGGCAAAAACCTCCATTTCCATGAGGTCTTTGATTAGACTGAGCGGCTTGAGCTCCATCATCTTGGCCAATTCCTTCACAATGATAGGAGGCTTGATGTGGATGATCTTCTGGTCGCCGACTTCTTCGACAGAGGGACCTTCGTCCTCCTCCTCGGCAACCTCCTCAACAGCTTTTTCTTTCGGCTTGGCGGGAATGGCTTCGCCTTTACCGAGGTGGCCGTAAAGAGAACCCTGCTCTACATCCGGCCCCTTTCCTTTGCGTGCACTTTTCTTCTCTTCGTCCTCGAAGAGATTCAACGCTTCGGCCTTCTGTTCATCCAGAGTTTTGGATTCATCTTCGGGCTTGCTGGCGTTGTCGTCGCTGGATTTTTTGCGAGGCATAAGAGAGTCGGGGTCTTGATCAGATGAGATTCAGGAAAGGGAATAGTTTGTAACCAGTAAAAGTCTTGTCAAATTGAGAAGTGAGCTACTGCGGCGGAGAAAATCTTATTCCTCTTCGCCATCCTCACCGGCTGCATCGGACTGGTCTTCTTCAGAAGCCTCTTCTGCGCTGTCCGCATCTCCGGACGCGTCAGCCGACTCATCAGAAGTTTCGGGAACAGCCGCTTCCGCTTCTTCGCCTCCGTCAACCCCGGCTGAAGCCTGTGCTTTCTCGAGAATCGCTTTCCCTTCTTCCGGAGTGATGTCCAGTGCCTCGGCGATATCCACCTCGTCACACGCGAGTAGAACGTCGATACTGTTGATACCACCGCGAACCAGGTTCTCGGCGGTTTCCATTTCAATACCGGCAGACTCTGCAATCGCCGTGGCAGCCTGAGTGACCTGCGCCTCGAAAGCTTCGTGTGCGGATTCGTCTTTCTTCACCTGGACATCCCAGCCGACGAGACGGGCAGTGAGACGGGCATTCTGTCCACGCCGTCCGATTGCTTTGGAAAGTTCCTCTTCGTCGACGCGAACCGTGACAGACTCTTCTGCCTCATTCACCTCGATTTCTTTGATCTCGGCAGGCTTAAGAGCTTCGGAAACAAAGGCTTTGATGTCGTCGCTCCACCGAATGATGTCGACTTTTTCGTTGTTCAGCTCACGGACGATATTTTTCACCCGCGCGCCGCGAAGACCGACGCAAGCGCCGACCGGGTCCACTTTCTCGTCCGCACTGTAAACGGCGACTTTGGTCCGGTAACCGGCTTCACGGGCGAGAGATCTGATCTCCACGGTACGGTCGGCGATTTCACTTACTTCAGACTCAAAAAGACGACGAACGAAATTCGGATGACTGCGGGAAAGAACAATTTCCGGACCGCGGGAGCCGTTTTCGACAGCGACGACGTAGGCCCGGATGCGATCCCCGACGTTGTAGTCCTCGGTCGAGACACGTTCGCGCTGGCGCATAATGCCCTCGAATTTACCAAGATCGACGTAAACATCGCCACGCTCGAATCGGCGAACCGTTCCGCTGACGATGTCACCGGCGCGATCCTTGAATTCGTCGTAAATCATTTCCTTCTCCGCCTGACGGAGACGCTGCATCATCGTCTGCTTTGCTGTCTGCGCAGCAATACGACCGAAGTTGGCGGGAGTGATATCCACTTCCAGCTCATCGTCGACATTGATTCCCGGCTGAAGGCGTCGCGCCGTAAAGATATCCACCTCGTCATAAGGGCTTTCGACGCGGTCTTTTACGAGGAGGGTGGCAAAGGCTTTGATGTCCCCTTTGTCCGGATCGATATGAATCCGCAGTTCACGAGCAGGTCCGATGCTTTTCTTCGAAGCCGACAGGAGTGCCGTTTCGAGAGCTTCCACCATCGTTTCGCGTTTGATACCTTTTTCCTTCTCGTAGTATTCGAAAAGTGCTAGCAGTTCGTTTGTCATATTTCCAACGGGCCCTTTGCTTTTGAGACAAAAAAAAGCGGGACAAAGCCCACTTACATTCTTTGGACAAATCAATGCCCGATCCCAAGATTGCAGGAATCGCGAACATAGGGTCTTGATACCCTGTTGGCAAGACCGAAATCACGGGATGCGGAAACCGCATAAAACGGAGTCCGGAGGATCTCCCTGTCGAGGCGCTCTACCATTGTTGTCGCAGAGGAATCCATCTATGCTCGATCGAGAAATGTCGATTGAAAAACCAGAAATAGAAGCCATCACCTTTGACGCCGCCGGCACTCTGATTCATCTCGCTGAACCGGTCGGGGTTTCCTATTCGCGGGTGGCGGAGCGGCATGGCATTTTCAGCAAACCTGAAGAGCTCGACAAAGCCTTTCGAAAAGTATGGAAGCAAACTCCGCTCCCCTTCGACGACGCGGCACCGCGCGATCCGAATGAACGCGTATGGTGGAAACGGATTGTCCGCTCCGTTTTTCTGGAATCCGGAGCAACCCTTCCCGGAGAAGATACCTTCTCCGAATTCTTCGATGATCTCTATGAGCACTTCGAATCCCCGGGCACCTGGCTTGTAGATCCAGCCGCGAAAAGTGTTCTCGAGAAAGCAGGTAAAAAATATCGACTTGCCGTGCTCTCAAATTTCGACGCACGTCTCCGACGCATCCTCCGCGACCTCGAGCTTCTGGATCAGTTTGAAGCAGTCGTTCTTTCCTGTGAAACCGGCGCGTCGAAACCGGATCCAAAAATGTTCGAACGAGTCGCCGGAGAGCTGGGCCTTCCGGCTCAATCCATCCTCCACGTCGGCGACGATCCGCGATGCGACGGCGAAGGATCGATGCAGGCCGGGTTTCGCCATTTCCGCGTCGGAAAGACCGGCAAACCACTTCTGAAATTAATAGATGAACTTTCGCTTGCGTAGATGGATCGGACGATTACATTGCGCGCCTTCCCCGGCTGACCACCGGTTCGATGTTCGGATTTCCGGCATCACTTGTGGACGGATAGCTCAGTTGGTAGAGCAGTTGGCTTTTAACCAATTGGTCCTGGGTTCGAGTCCCAGTCCGTCCACTCCTTCTAACCCTCAACGGGTTATGAGAATCTTCCCCGCCGGTGATCTGCGAAAAATAACATTGTGATAACAAATCCGGTTATTTCACCATTTTCCAGCGACGTCCAATATTGGCGGAAAGGTTCCCCGACTTTTGAGCAGGATTAGGGAAAATCCTTTCATTCAGATCCTCCCCCGCGATGTCCCCGTATTCGAGGGACTCCCGAATGGGACGAATCCCTTTCATTAAGAGCCTAGTAGTTAGCCGGCGAAATCACGCTTTGTAAGGAGCGCCAATGGGATAAAGTTTCTCGCCAGGAAATCGACTAGAAGTAAAATGGTCCCCGTGAAATTCAACAGACTCGTTACGTCCGACAAAATCATATTCCGGATCTGAGTATGTGATTTCGAAGTTTTCTTCACCAAAGCGCTTCGACAAGTGAGGAACTCTCGTGATGCGTACCGTGGCTTTTTCCACCCCCAATTTGTCTCCTACCTTTAGATAGGAAACGTCGTCGTGATAAGGTGTTTCGGGAGAATCTGAGGCCATCTCTAACATTAGAAACGTTTTACTTTGTTTAAAAGGATCAAATCACTGACTCGGAAAAGAAAAGCAGCACCTACCTGCATTGTCCCTACTTCTGTCGTATTGTGATGCATGCCTTCTTTAGCACAATTAGAGGCTTTTGATTGGTGGCTGGATCAGTCGCGTGAGGACCGCACCGCAGCGCGTTTGTCGGAGATTCGAAACATTCCTTTCGACACTGCGAGAAAGTGGGTAACGGCGTTCAATAAGCGGCTTGGCAACGAGGCAGAGCGAAGGATTCAAAATAAGTTAAACGCATTCGTCACCGAATTCGAGGAGGTGCAACGAATCTCCGTCGAGTGCGGAGCAATTCTTGTGAATGTCTACGCCGCCGAAATTGAGAAGATATCCGAATTGGCGCAAAATGGTGCGGAAATCGATATTCAATATGTGGGTCGCCTAGCTAGCGGTTTACGGACTGCGTATGCCTTGGTCGAGCGGGCGTCCTGTGCTGACGTTGCGAAAGAGCGGGCGAAACAGAGTGAAACACCTTGGATGAGCGACGGTCTTGATCAAGGCACGCCCCTCTCCTGTGCGGAGTGGAGCTTTCCTAGCGAAGATTTGAGCGAAATGTTCAATTGCACCATTGAACCCTAACTGAATCGGTCAGAGTTCATCGTCACTGCAGTCCTCTAAAGCCCACTCCTTGGGACGCCTCAGCCACCCAATGCTGATCTGTTCATTGCATGTCATATCGAGTACACCCTCAGTTAAATTTCGGATTCCGACGGTTTTGCCCTCGCCATCGTAGACCGGAAAATAGGGATGGCTTGGCGGAACGTTTTCCAAACCTTCGGGCCATGGGTAGATCTGGAGTACTTCCTCCATCCGGGGCCTTTTATTCCGAACGTTCCGATTCGTCCTCGGGAGGTTCACTTGGTTGCAACAGCCCCGGGAAGTAGGTCTCAATCCGCCAACGGTTTGCCGGGTTCTCGTTTCCTAGAGAGATCATCGCCTGTTCCACAACTCTCGCTATGTCCCCTTTCATACCTTGCATCACCTTATTTTGCACCGCTTCTCGAAGTGCTCCTAAAAGGGGGTAAAGCATTATCTCGTCTTCCTCCGGAAGTTCTTTTAGCCAATTCACCCACTGTTCGGAGGTCCACTCTGCGAGTGCGGGCAATTCCCGTTCTTCGTTAAAATCGGAAACACGATTGTCGATGTGGCAGAGAAATCGAAGTGGATTGATTTCGCCAGGATCAGCAATATCGAGTTCGGGAAGAAGGCTCCTGTACTTCGACGGAACAGCGTCCCTCAGCATATAGATTGCCCCGTTCGAAATCTTGAGGTCTTTTCTACCTTCTAGCCAGATCTTCCAGAGGGATTCACCTTCTAATCCGAGTCCCTCGATGACCCGAATGTAACTCTTTAAGTCTTTGGCGCTCACTAACTCAGCGAACTCTTTCAGAAGTTTTTCAAGTTCGGTTTTCAGTTCTCTGCTGTTATCACGCAGCGAACCGTGCGCCATTCGATCGATTCGATCTCGCTGCTTGTTGTGGCGCTCTCGCAAACTCAAATCCGAGAGAGCTCCGCGAGACTCCTCCAATACTTTTTCTTCCACTGAACCGTGAACGAAGAATGAGAAGAAGATCCCGCTCCAAAACGAATGTCCGCTGAATCCGATCTTTCTTGCTGTATGATCAAAACGATTTCTCCTCTCAGCTCGCTGTTCTTGTTCCGGCGTCCTTTCAGTGTCCAGGAAATCAAAAAGATCGTGGACACCCTCCCCCGATAAACTACCTGGAAGGTTTGAAATCTCATAGTCCCGTCCGGCAAGAAGAAAAAGAGTGGCGTACCTGGCTGCCTCATCGAACGGCAGATCAGGATAATCCAAGGTCCGCTCACCTAAAAATTTTCTGAGATTCAGCACATGGCGCTCCACTTTTCGCATCGCACGAATGTTTCGCGAATTCAACGATTGGAAGATGTCTCCGATGACTTCATACAAGTTTTCGGAATCAATGAAAGCATTGGCGAGTTCCTTGGGCGTAGGCGCGAAAGTGAACTCGAAATCGATAAATTTCTCCCGCAGTTGATCCCATTCGATCTTGTCTTTTCCTAGGATTTTTCCTTCGTTGGCAACGATGATCACCTTGGTCTTTCCTTGAGACTGCTCGGTTATGGAAGTCGCGAATCCGAGAATCTCTTTCATGGAAAGGTCATCCCCCTTTCGGTCTACATCGTCTATCACCAGCACAAAACCGAGATTGCTTGCGATCGCCCAAAGTAGGCTACGAACAGAAAACTGCAGGTCTATTCCGATGGCTTTCTTTAGAGCCTTTTGCGCTGCGGAAAATCCTGAGTCAACCGATTCTACATCTGGACCCTTCTCGGCATATCGAAGCGATCCCATTGCCGTTTCTTCCAACGCTGTAAGAGTGTTTACTCCGAAGAGGGAAATACGTGATGAAAAGGAAAAGTAGCGCTGAAACTCCTCGCTCTTGAGGATTGATTCCGTGATAAAAAAGGTCTTCCCGCAACCATATTCCCCTTTCAAAACGAAAACGCCACTTTCCTCGGCTTGGAAGAAGCGGCGGAATTGTTCTTTGCAGTCATTGAGGTGAACCCAATCGCGATTCTTTCGCGGGGTGATGGCTTCTCCAACCTCTTCAGTTTCGGTATCTACAGATTCTTCCGGATTCATTTCTCACTTTGACGAGCGGACTAGGAGAACATCGAAACGCAGTTTCTCATTTCGCTTTTTTCGCCTTTTTCGCCGGGGCTTTCTTTTCGCGTTCTTCGCGGATGCGGGCGAGGAGTTCGGAGGCGGGTTCGTCGTTGGGGTCCTGGGGGACGAGTTCGCCCCGGAATGCTTTGGCTAGGAGGGATTGGGTGAGGGTTTCAAGGTCCCTGTGGCTCTCTTTCATCGAACGGAATACGCCTGTTACCCGGCGGAAGCGAGAATAGAAATCTCGAACGATCTCTTTTTGCTCGTCGAGCGGAGGAATTGGAACCGGCAGCCTCTTCAGATCTGCGATGTTGATCCCCGTGTAAGCAACTCCTTTCAAAACCCCAGTGAGCCAATTCTGGCTGTAATAGCTCGCGATCGCTAGAGCAATGTATTCCGAAAAGATATGCGGCGAAACTGCGGCCATGGCGACTTCTCGCGAGATATTCCATCCCTTCATCGAGATGGGAACTACGGCAATTCCTCCTAATGTTCCGCGAACGTTGACGAGGACCTCGCCTCCCTGAAGAACAGTTCTCTCGTAGTTCTGAGAGATCTTCGGAGAAATCGTCTTCACGGCGTCAATGTCGATTCGAAGCGGACGCACATTGCTAGTCCGCAGGCACGGAACTCCATTGGGAAAGTCATTTCCCAGCTTGATCACTCCATAGCAAATCGGTCGCGACGGATCGCAAATGTTCTCAAGCAAATCGTAGGTCCAACCTTGTGGGAGTGAAGGAAACGGTTCTAGCTGTTCGGGAGTTGGATTTTCGTGCACGGGAAACTGTTTCTCCCATCCCTTCGGCGGCTTCTTGCCCTTCGCTTCATACTTCGCCAATTCGGCTTCTTCCCATTTTTGGCGGCGTTCTTGGTGGAGGCGTTCGAGG